>CAUJGH010000553.1 GCA_963169575.1 Myxococcota bacterium
GCGGAGCTCGTCGTCGCTCATCTTCCGGGCGGGCTGCTCGAACGCGGCGAGCGGATCGGGCTGCTCGCGCTCGGCGCCGTCGTGGGCTGGATCGAGCCCGCTGTCTGGCTGGTGGCGGTTGGCTCGGTCCTGACGGCCGGACAACGATTTCTCTCGGCGCGGCGGGCCATGGCGCTGCGGAGCGCTGGATCGCCTGCGGCGGATGGGGCAGCTTCCGGGGCCCGGCTTCGGGATGCGGCGCCACCGGTTTCCGGGCCGACGGGGACGCGATGAGCGCGCGCGGAATGCGCGGATGAAGGTGCGCGAGCCATGACGAAAGCAGCGGCCGATGCCGCGAGTCGGATGCCGAAGGTGGATTTCTCGACGTTCGTCCTGTCGCTCGCGACGGCGGCGCTCTATCAGCTCGGGGTCGTGCCCGAGGCGGGGTCGGGCGAGCCGGTCCCCGCGGATCCGCTGGTTGCACGCCAGACGCTCGAGACCCTCGAGATGTTGCGTGAGAAGACCCAGGGCAACCTCTCGGAAGACGAGAGGAAGCTGATCGACTCGCTCCTCTACGATCTGCGCATGCGGTTCATCGAGCTGACCCGGTGAGTCCGCGGCTCCGGCTGCTCGCGCCCGCCAAACTGAACCTCGGACTCGCGATCGTCGGACGGCGGGCAGATGGATACCACCTGCTCGACAGCGTCTTCGCACCGATCGCTCTCTGCGACGCGCTGGAGATCGAGGTCGAAGCGGGCGGCGAGGGCGTTCGGCTCGAGTGCCAACCGCCGCTCGATCCGGAGCTGCCCGCCTTGCTCCATCAGATTCCCGCCGGCCCGGAGAATCTGGTCCATCGCGCCGCCCGCCTGTTCTGCGAGCGGTCCGGCTACCGGGCGGGGATCACGCTCCGCCTCGCGAAGGCGATTCCCGCCGGCGCCGGGCTCGGCGGAGGATCCAGCGATGCAGCGGCCGTCCTGCGCGGGCTTGCACGGCTCTCGGGCCTCGATCCAGGACCGGACGAGCTCGCCCGATGGGCCCTCGAGCTCGGGGCGGACGTGCCGTTCTTCCTCGATCCGAAGCCCGCGCGGGTGCGCGGGATCGGGGAGCAGATCGAGCCGCTCGAAGGCGTTCCGGCGCTTCCGGTCCTGCTCGTGAATCCGGGGAAAACCCTTGCAACGGCCGATGTCTACCGCCGGGCGGATCAGCTCGCCGGCGCGTTGACGAAGCACACGCCGGGCTCTACGATGCCGGCGCTTTTCAGCAAGGCCCGGGATTTTCGAGACGTCGGCCCCGCCCTCCGGGACCTCCTCATCAACGATCTGGAGCCTGCTGCGCGCGCGCTCTGTCCGTCCCTCGCCCGAATCGCAGAGCGACTCGGCGGTCTTGGTGCGACCGCCGTCAGCATGACGGGCAGCGGTGCGACGATGTTCGGTGTGTTTCCGTCCGAGCGGGCGGCGCACGAGGCGGCGGATCGCTGGCGTTCAGAAGAGCGACAGGGCGCAGCGAGTCCGAGAAGCACTCGCCAGCGGCTCGGTGAATCGTGCGGCGCGAACGAAGCGAACGGAGCGAAGGACGGGATTGAAGCGTCGGTGAAGCGCTGCTGGGTTCGGGTTTCGCGCGTGCAGCCGGCCGGCCCGGGCGATGGCGACCCGGGCGCACGGCATGTCTGACGTAGCCGGCGTGTCCGGTGGGTCGGATCCGGTGTGCGGAGGGTGAGGGAGCGATGAGCGCCGGTTCGGCGCGGGAATGAGAGCGGCGAAGTCGCGGGGCGACGTCGCGAAACGGGTTTCTCGGTGCGGAGCGCGGCTCGGCACCGCGGGTTTCTTGGGGCGTCGCCAAACGGTTAAGGCAGCGGCCTTTGGAGCCGCCATCTGTAGGTTCGAATCCTACCGCCCCAACCAGGTTTCGGGTCGCCCGTGCTGCGCGGGGACGCGACTGCGTTTCGAGCGGGCGCGATCGGCAGGGGCGGGTTTCGGAGGCTGCGAAGGGGCGGGGGCTTGGAGATGAGTGACCCCTCTTCGAAGGGCATCGGATCGCAGGAAATCGGGTCGAAGGACATCGGCTCGAAGGGCATCGGGAGCGACGGATCGACCGACGGGTCGGCGCGCCGCGGGTCGAGCGGGCATCACGGGCGAGGCGGGAAAGGCAGCGAAATGCAGGATCTCAAGCTCTTCAGCGGCAACGCGAACGTTGCGCTGGCGCGCTCCGTCGCCCGCTACCTCGACGTCGAGCTCGGCCGGGCCGAGGTCGGCAGCTTCTCCGATGGCGAATGCGCGGTCGAGATCGGCGAGAACGTCCGCGGCCTCGACTGCTTCGTGCTCCAGTCGACCTGCGCGCCCCAGAACAGCAACCTGATGGAGCTGCTCATCATGATCGACGCGCTGAAGCGCGCGTCGGCTCGCCGCATCACCGCCGTCGTGCCCTACTACGGTTATGCCCGCCAGGATCGCAAGGTCCGTCCCCGCGTCCCGATCACGGCCAAGCTCGTCGCCGACCTGATCCAGACCGCCGGCGCCCACCGCATCCTCTGCATGGACCTGCATTCCGGCCAGATCCAGGGCTTCTTCGACATCCCCGTGGACAACCTCTACGCGACCCGGCTGATGCTCGACGCGATCGAGCGCAAGATCGGGAGCGACGTGACCGTCATCTCCCCGGATGCCGGGGGCACCGAGCGCGCGCGCTCCTACGCCAAGCGGCTCTCGGCGCGCCTCGCCATCATCGACAAGCGGCGCGAGGTCGCCAACGTCGCCGAGGTCATGCACATCATCGGCGACGTCCACGACCAGACCTGCGTCATCGTCGACGACATGGTGGATACGGCCGGGACGCTCACCGAAGCCGCGCGCAGTCTCATGGAGGCCGGCGCGAGGTCGGTGCATGCGGCGATCACCCATCCGGTCCTGTCGGGGCCGGCGGTCAAGCGCATCAGCGAGTCGCCGCTGCAGCAGGTGATCGTGACCGACACGATCCCGCTGCGCGCCGATGCGGCGGAGTCGGGCAAGCTCCACGTCGTTTCCGTCGCCGGCCCGATCGGCGAGGCGATCCGCCGGATCAACAACGAGGAGAGCGTCAGCTCGCTCTTCTGAATCTTTCCCCTTCTCGCATCGGCCGGATGATCGGTCGATGCGCGAAGAACGCGTCCAGGATCGTCTGGACCCGAAATCGAACCGACGTCCCGCCGAGGGGACGACGAGCTCCAGGAGTCGAGGACATGGGTGACGTGACGTTCGCAGTCGAATCGCGGAAGACCAAGGGCAAGGGCGCTGCGCGCCGGCTCCGACAGCAGGGGCACGTGCCCGGCATCGTCTATGGCGGAGGCCGCGGTGCGACGCCGATCTCGTTCGACGTCGCCCGGTTCGAGCGCCTGCTCGCGACGAGCCACAGCGGCGTCAACACGCTGATCGAGCTCTCGGGCGACGCGGCCATCTCGGGCCGGACGGTCATCGCGAAGGAGCTCCAGCGGGAGCCGGTGCGCGGTCGCATCACGCACGTGGACTTCTACGAGGTCGATCTCACGACGAAGATCGAGGTCGAGGTCCCGATCCACCTGACGGGAACGCCGATCGGCGTCGTGAACGGCGGCGTGCTCGATCAGCAGCTGCGCGAGCTCGATCTGATGTGCTTGCCGAACGCGATTCCGGACTCGATCGAGGTCGACGTCACGGCCATGGATCTCGGCTCGACGCTGCACGTCTCGGATCTGAAGATTCCGGAGGGGATCGACGTCCAGTCCGAGCCCGAGCTGACGGTCGCGACGGTCCTGATCCCGCGCGGTCTGCGCGATGAGGCGGCGGCGGGTGCCGGCGATGCGGCGGCCCCGGCCAAGAGCGAGAGCTGAGCGGCCCCGTCGCTTCGGGCGGTACCGATCGACGAGGCGTGCGGGAAGCCGGGACACCGGCTCCGGCGCGCCTGGTCGTCGGGCTCGGCAATCCGGGCGCGCGCTACGCTGCGACACGGCATAACATCGGATTCCGGGTCGTCGAGCGCCTCGCGATGCGCCACCGGGCGGCGCTCGAGCCGCTCGATGCACTCACGGGGCGTTTCGCGCGTGCGATCCTCGGCGGGTACGACACCGGGCTGCTCGAGCCGACGACCTTCATGAATCGATCGGGCGAGAGCGTGCAGGCCGCGCTGGCCCGCTGGCCGCATCTCCGACCGGAGAGCGACCTGCTCGTCGTCTTCGATGATCTCGACCTGCCGACCGGCCGACTCCGGCTCCGGCCCGGCGGCGGCGCCGGCGGGCATCGGGGCATGGCCGATCTCGTCCGGGCGCTCGAGACGACGGCGATTCCCCGGCTGCGTTTCGGGATCGGCCATCCGGGGCAGCGATCGGCGGTCGTCGATTGGGTTCTCGAGCCCTTTTCGGCAGACGAGGAGGCCGGCGTTCTGCCGGGCGCGATCGAGCGGGCGGCCGACGCGGTCGAGTGTGCCCTGCAGGACGGCCTCTCGACGGCAATGGATCGGTTCAACGCCGCGACCTGAGCGTTCAGCGCGAGAATGTCCGGCAGGTATTCCTGTTTGATCACCGGACAATAGGGCCTGGCATTCGATTGTCCGGCTGATATTCTGCCGCCCATGCCTTCGACCGGCCCCCTGCATCGCCTTCGCATCGATCCCGCCGCCGTCGAGCCCGTCTATCTGCAGATCGCGGCCCAGATCCAGGCCGAGATCGAGCAGGGCCGGAGATCGCCGGGCGAGCGGCTGCCGGCCATCCGGTCGCTCGCGGCCGAGCTCGGTCTGCACCGGGATACGATCGCGCTCGCCTACGAGCAGCTCGGCCAGGCCGGATTCGTCGAAGCGCGCGTCGGGGCCGGGACCTTCGTGCGCGCCCTGCGCGCCGTACCGGAAGACGGCGCCGCGGCGCGCCGCCCCGAGCGGGAGTTCGCTCTCGCGGCGACCGTCGAGCGATTGATCGCGCTCGAAAACTCGCGCCCGCGTTATGCGAGCGGCGACGACGTCGTCGGACTCCATCGCCTCATCCCCGATCCGCGGCTCTACCCGATCGACGCGTTCCGGGCCTGTCTCGAGGCGGCGCTCGACGAGGAGGGCGCCGCGCTCTTTTCCTACGCCTCGCCGGAGGGCGATCCGCATCTGCGCCGCGCGATGGCCGAGCGCTTCCGGCGCTACGGGATTTCCGTCGCGCCCGAGGAGCTGGTCCTCTGTCATGGCGCGAGCCAGGGCATCTCGCTCGCGCTTCGCCTCTTCACGCAGCCCGGTGATCAGGTCGCCGTCGAGGTGCCGACCTACGCGAACGTGCTGTCGGCCCTCGCGGGCCACGGCCTCGGCGCCGTGGGCGTCGAGATGGATCCCGATGGCGTCGATCCCGAAGCACTCGATCGCGTGCTGGCCCGCCCCGAGGTCAAGGTCTTCTACACCATTCCGTCGTTCCACAATCCGCTCGGCACGACCGCACCGCTCGCGCGTCGCCGCGAGATCCTCGAGATCGCCGCGCGCCACGGCGTGCCGATCATCGAG
>CAUJGH010000554.1 GCA_963169575.1 Myxococcota bacterium
GGCGCCGCGTCGACATCGACGGCGTTCCCGTCGACATCCATCTCGGCGTCGCCGATGAACAGGAGCGGCGCTTCACGATGCTCTCGCCGCGCCTCGCCTGGCCCGAGAGTGGCTATGCGACGCTCGAGCAGAGCGACGAGCCGCTCGAGCCCGGCGGCGCGCCGGTGCGGCGGATGCTGCTGCGCCGCGGCGCGCGCTCGTTGCTCTCCTATTCGTGGTTCGAGCGGCGCGGGAGCTTCTGGACGGAGTGGTGGCGCCAGGCCGCAGCCCTCGACCGCAGCCCCTTCGCCCGCCCCGAGCACATGCTCGCCATCCGGATCTCGACCCCCGTCGACCGCGACGACGCCGGCGCCCGCGCCGCCGAGGCCCGCATCCGCAAGGCCTGGCTCCGACTCGCCCCCGAGCTGCCCGGCTACGCCCCGACCGAGGCCGCCGCTCCGCAGGCCTCAGCGCCTGCCCCCCGCCTCCAGCCGGCGGTTGCCGTCGCTCTGCCCATCCGGGATCTCGAGCTCGCCTCGGCTCGCTGAGCCGAAAGCGGCCGCCCGGTTCCGCGCAGGAGGAAGAGATTTACCCTCCGCCCGGGCAGATATTCTTGTAAATCCTTTGAAAACAGGGACTTGAAGGTGTATTCACACTGGCACACGGCTTGCTGAGCAGGCCGTGCACGCCCCGAATGGGGCATTGCAGGCCAGGGGAGCGGAAAGCGAGCGGACGCCGGCCCTTCATGCGTTCGCAACCGAACCTCCGCGGTTTTGCTCGAATCGCGGCATTTCGGTCCTGGGGAAAGTCGGTAGCGTCTGGGACGGGGACGAACCCCACGGTTTTTTTGATTTTTTTCTTGACCTTTTCAGCTCCTGATGGCCAAATAGATACGACTGGCTCGTTCACTCAAACGGAGAACCCTAGAAATGAAGCTCAAGCTTGCTCTGCTTGTCGGCCTCTTCGCGTTCGGATTCGCGATGTCGGCCTCGGCCGGCGCCGTTGCCGACGCCGACCTCGACCTCGTTCCGGATCAGTTCGACAACTGCAACCTGGTGGTCAACGGCCCGAACCAGGGCAGCAACCAGATCGACAGCGATCTCGACGGCTACGGCAACGCCTGCGACGCCGACTACGACAACTCGCTGACGACGACCTCGGTCGACTTCGGCCAGTTCCTCGCGACCTTCGGCACGGCGAGCGTTGGCGAGACCGATCACGACGGTTCGGGAACGGTGACGTCGATCGACTTCGGCACCTTCCTCGGCAAGTTCTCTGGCTCGGCCGTCGGTGGCAACGCGCCTGGCCCGTCGGGCCTGGGCTGCGCGGCCACGACGCCCTGCACGCCCTGATGATGAGTTGATTCGGGTCCGCCTGCTCTCCTTGCTCGAGGAGAGCAGGAACCCGAGTCCAGATTCGGCTCGATCGGTTGATTCCGTCGGGCATGCCGGGTGAAACCGGCAATCGAGACAATGAGATCGTGGTCTCGACCCAAAGGCTCTCGACTCAATGAGATGATCGGCGTCTGCCTCGGACAAGGATCGGATCAAGGACCGCGAGTAGAGGCCACGAACGCGAGTGGAAGCCACAGGGGCGGAAGCTCAACACTAAGGAGAATGGTAAAGATGCGGCTGTTTACTTCTGTACTCGCCTCGATGGCGATGATCTTCGCGGCTTCGGCTGCGAGCGCTGCTGTGAGCTTCTCGGCCACGGCGACTTCGGGGTCCGGCAACCCGCTCGACGCGCTTCTTCCCGGCGATCTCGTGACGATCAACATCCGGATTTCGAGCACGGGCAGCCCGGCAGTGGCCGGCGTCGGTGCATCGATCTTCGGATATGATGCCGCGGCGACCGAGTTCATCTCGGGTGACGCGGTGGCGAGCGCCCTGCACAACACGTGCATCCCGGACGTCGGTTGCTTCACCGGCATTGACAACCAGGTCGCGGGTGCTCTTTCCGAGGGTGTGGTCAACACGGGTGCTTTCCCCGGCCCGTACGTCCAGATCTTCAATGGCGTTTCCACGACGGCCCGAACTGGAACCGGCGCCCTGGACTTCGGTCTGGACGGCGTGGTCGGTGGTGGCGACGCCCAGTTCCGCGTGACCTTTGCGGTCACCGGTTCGACGGTGTTCAACATCGGCACGAACTCCGCTGACCCGATCCTCGGCAACGCGGTCGTGTTCGCGGGCGGCGTCATCGGCGATGCGACGAACGCGCAGATCGCCGTCACCGTCGTTCCGGAGCCCGGCACGGCCCTTCTGATGGGTCTCGGCCTCGCGGGCCTCGCGGCGGCTGGCCGACGCGAGTAGTCCGGATGCAGTCGAAGGGCTCATGCCCTTTGGCGGTATCTGCGGATCAATGAGGGCGCCCTGACTTCTTCGGAAGTCAGGGCGCTCTTCGTTTGGGGGTCGAGAGAAAGAAGAGCAGGGCGCGAGGGGGCAGGCGCGGGCCGCGACAGCTGAGATCCGATCCGGCGCATCCAAGCCTTCGATTCGAGGCTGAGCGGCAGAGGTCGACCGCACTGACTCAGCAGCAAGAAATCGCAACCAACGAAGAGGACCGAACACGATGAAGCGACTTTCACTGACGGCGCTCCTCTCGATGACGATCCTCTTCGCGGCCTCGGCCGCATCGGCTCTCGTGACGTTCACGGTCACGGCGGGCTCGACCTCCGGCAATCCCCTCGATGCGCTGAACCCCGGCGACCTCGTGACGATCGACATCCGGATTTCCAGCACGGGCAGCCCTGCGGTGGCCGGCGTTGGTGCGGCGATCTTCGGTTACGACGCCGACGTCGTCGAGTTCGTCTCCGGGAGCTCCGTCGCGAGCGTTCTCCACGAGCAATGCTTTGCGGGCATCGGCTGCTTCAACGGGCTCGACAACCAGGTTGCGGGCGCCCTCTCGGAGGGCGCGGTAACGACGGGCCCCTTTCCGGGACCCTTCGTCCAGATTTTCAACGGGGTCTCGACGACGGCTCGAACGGGAACCGGCGCGCAGGATCCCGGCCTCGACGGCGTGGTCGGCGGCGGCGATGCCCAGTTCCGCGCGACGTTCCGGATGGGTTTCGGGACGACCACGTTCATCATCGGCACGAACTCGCTGGATCCGATTCTCGGGAATGCGGTCGTCGTAGCGGGCGGGGGAATCGAGGACGCAGTCAACGCCGCGGTCAGCGTCTCCGTCAATGTCGTTCCGGAGCCGGGCGGAGCGCTCTTGCTCGGGCTTGGTCTCGCAGGGCTGGCGGAGGGGCGACGACGGTCGGCGAGAGGCCACCGCTGATCCCGATCATTCCGCAGCGACCGGGGATCACGCCGTCTCTTGGCTCGCGTCGTCGCGAGGCGTCCGGATGCGAGCGGATCGTCCGCAAGCGGGACGGATGCGAATGAGATGATGTTCGAATGAGCGCTGCCTCTGGCGGCGAGGAGGGCTGAATCTGATGCGGCTGTTTACTTCTGTACTCGCCTCGATGGCGATGATCTTCGCGGCTTCGGCTGCGAGCGCTGCTGTGAGCTTCTCGGCAACGGCGACTTTGGCGTCCGGTGACCCGCTCAATGCGCTTCTTCCCTACGATCTCGTGACGATCGACATCCGGATTTCGAGCACGGGCAGCCCGGCAGTGGCCGGTCTCGGTGCGTCGATCTTCGGTTATGACGCCTCGGCGACCGAGTTCGTCTCGGGCAACTCGGTGGCGAGCGCCCTTCACGACGTCTGCTTCGCGGGCGTCGGCTGTTTCAACGGGCTCGACAACCAGGTCGCGGGTGCTCTCTCCGAGGGTGTGGTCAACACCGGTCCTTTCCCCGGCCCGTACGTCCAGATCTTCAATGGCGTTTCCACGACGGCTCGAATCGGAACCGGCGCCCAGGACCCCGGTCTGGACGGCGTGGTCGGTGGTGGCGACGCCCAGTTCCGCGTGACCTTCGCGGTCACCGGTTCGACGGTGTTCAACATCGGCACGAACTCCGCTGACCCGATCCTCGGCAACGCGGTCGTGTTCGCGGGCGGCGTCATCGGCGATGCGACCAACGTGTCGATCGAGATCACGCTGATTCCCGAGCCCGCAACGGCCTTCTTGCTGGGGCTCGGCCTGGCGACGCTCGCCATGGACCGCCGGGTTCGATCCTGAGTGCAGATTCGGCCGGGAGCGTGACCGCTCAGCCTCCAGGCGAAGAACGACCCGCTGAACGAGAAAGGGCCCGAAGCAGGTTGCTGCTTCGGGCCCTTCTTCATCCATCGATCTCACTCGTCCGTGTCGGAAGGACCGGGATCGGGGCAGGACTACGCTCGCCTCTGATCCCTGGCGCCGGCCGTACGGCCCGCCGTTCAGATGCGGCGGCGAATCCCGGCGAGCGCCACGACGCTGCCGAGGCCGGCCAGGCCGATCGCTGCAGTCGACGGTTCGGGCACAGTGATGTTGAGAAGAACGTTGGTCGCGTCGGAGATCGCGCCGCCGGCTTCGACGATCGCATCACCTACGATCGGCTCGCTCGACCGCGTGCCGAGGGCGATGGTCGTGCTGCCCTCCGCCTGGGCAGTGAAGACCAACCGGAACTGGGCATCGCCGCCGCCGACGATGCCGTCGAGGCCGGGATCCTGCGCACCCGTTCCCGTTCGCGGCGTCGTGGAAACCGCGTTGGCGAATTTCACGAACGGTCCAACGGACGGGAAATCGTTGTCTTCCGACAGTGCGCCCGCGACCTGATTGTCGAGCCCGTTGAAGCAGCCCGTGCCCGGGATGCAGATCTCGTTCAGGAAGCTCGCGACGGAATTGCCGGAGGTAAAGCTGACGACCGCCGTATCGTAATCCCGCGCGGAAGCGCCGACGCCGGCGATGGCGGGAGTGCCCGTGCTCGAGATGCGGAGATCGATCGTGATCGTATCGCCAACCTGCAGCGCGTTCAGCGGGCGGCTTCCAGTCGTCGTCGTCGTCGCAGTGAAAGTCACGTCGGCCTGGGCCGCCGAAGCGCCGAGCAGGAGAGCGCCGATCATCAGAAACGCATGAATCTTCATACCCTGATCCTCACGTGTCTCGGGAGTCTCCGACCGGAAGCTTCCTGCGAGCGAAGCGATCGTCCGATCGGCCCGAGCGTCTTGGCGGAGCGCCGCGGCGCACCCGCTCGGGAAGTTGCTAGTTGCAGCCGAGGAAGATTCCGTAGTCGGTCGACGTCACCGTACCCGAACCGTCCAGATCAGCCGCGGCGACGAAGCCCTCGTCTCCGACAGCCGTGCCGAGCGCCGATTGGAAGATCTCGACGTCGGCTTCATTCGTGACCCCATCGCCGTTGAGGTCGGTCTGACAAGCATTCTGCGCACTCGCGGTCCATCCGAAAAACACGAGGCCCACCACGACGAGGCCGCCCGACAAAATCTCGCGCATGTCTGATTCCCCTTGATCTCTTGAGGACACGTCCATGCAGCCCAGCGAGCTCATCGACGCGTCGGCCCACTTTACCGCTTCCGGCGCGGGTTTGCCGAGACTTTCGAATTCCGACGAACGATGATTCGGCATCCGGCCGCGCCGACTGCAGATTCGACTTGTCCCCCTGATCGATTCCGCAGACAATCGCGAGACCCGACGAAGGCGGCCAGAAGTGACCCGTACCGCCCTGAAGGCGATCCTGATCGGAAGCTTCGCTCTGCTGACCGCGCCTCTCGCGGCGGCTGACGGATCGAAACCTGCGCTGATCGTCAAATTCCGTTCGGATGGACCCGCGGCCCTCGAGCAATGTGCGGAAGCGCTCTCCCGATCAGGCCGGCCTTTCGCGTCGGCGACGCGAGACGGCTCGTCCTCCCTCGACGAGGCTTTCCGACGCCATCGACTTCGAACCCCGCGGGTTCTCTTTCCTGCCGGCGGCGATCGGCAGACGCTCGCCCACCGCCGCGCTGCGCTCTCCAGGCGGTTCGAGTCTCGCGCTGCCCAGGTCCGAAGCCAGGCTGCCTCCCGATTTCGGACGGAGGCCGGCGATTCGATTCCCGATCTGGCCCACCTCTATCGCGTGGAGGCAGCCTCCCGGGACGAGCTTGCCGCTGCGCTCGCGACCCTGGCCCTCGATCCCCACGTCGAATACGCCCAGATCGACCACGAGGTGACCCTCGACCAGCTCGGCCCGCCCCCCTTCGACGACCCGTTCCTCTCGAGCTCCGGAAGCTGGGGACAGCCCTACGCCGATCTCTGGGGGCCCGCATTGGTCCGTGCTCCGGACGTCTGGCCGTTTGCCCGAGGGGAGGGCATCGTCGTCGCCGTCGTCGATACGGGCGTCGACCAGACCCATCCCGACATCGCCGAGAACCTCTGGGTCAACCCGGGCGAGGATCTGGACGGGAACGGCCGGATCGACCCGGCCGATCGGAACGGTCTCGATGACGACGCCAACGGCTTCATCGACGATCTGACGGGCTTCGATTTCGCCAACTCGATCGACGCGAACGAAGACGGCGATTTCGACGACCCCGGCGACCTCTCGGATCCGGATCCCCAGGATGGCAACGGACACGGCACCCACGTCGCCGGGACGATCGCCGCCGTCGCCAACAACGGCCTCGGCATCGTCGGCATCGCGCCGGCCGCACGCATCATGGCACTGAAAGGATTTCCGGACTCCGGCTCGGCCAGCAATTCCGTCCTCTGGCGAGCTGTTCTCTATGCGGCCGAGAACGGCGCATCGGTCGTCAACAACAGCTGGTCCTGCGGAACACCCTGTCCGTCGAATCCGCTCGCTGAAGACGTGCTCGAGCTGGTCGAGGCGCTCGGGATGGTCGTCGTGACGTCGGCGGGCAACGCCGCGTCGGATGTCGCCTTCCTCAGCCCCGAGAATGGAGCGCGCGTGCTCACGGTCGGGGCGATCGGCGTCGACTCGAGCCTCGCCGATTTCTCGAATCGCGGCTGGTTGGTCGACGTCGTCGCGCCCGGCGGAGGACCGAACACGCCCTTCTCGGTTCCCGTGGCGCGGAGGAACATCCTCTCGCTCCTCGCACGGGGCACCAACGCGCTCGAATCCCGCTTCATCGTCGACGACGAATATCTGAGATTGGCGGGGACCTCGATGTCGGCCCCCCACGTCGCCGGTGCCGTCGCAGTCTTGCTCGGGAATCGGCCCGAGCTGAGCCCTTCGGATGTTCGGAACCTCGTTCGATCGTCCGCGCGCGACCTCGGAGCTCCCGGACGGGATCCAGAATTCGGCGCCGGGCTGCTCGATCTCGCGGCGCTGATCGACGAGCCGGCGCCCGATCTCGTCCTCGAGGTCGAGCCGCGCAGTGTCGGTGAGATCCACGATCCGGCCTCCGGCGTCTTCCTCCTGCTCGGGCGCGCTGCGGGTTCGGACATCGAATCGCTCGATGTCGCGATCGCCCGCGGCCTGACGGGCCGGAGCTTCCGCGCGCTTTCTTCCTTCGGAAATTCGAGCCTGGACTGGGACGGAAGCCGCACCGAAGGACGATTCACGGTTCGTTGGGACGTCGCCGGGGTCGAAGACGGCCCCCATGTCCTGCGTGTGCGGGCCCGTCTCTTCGACGGCCGGGAGTTCGACGAATACGCGCTCGTCGGCGTCGAGCGCAACGCGCCGATCCCCATCTCGAGCGGAGCGCTCGATGCCTCGCGACCTGCTCTCTCCGGTCGCGATCTCGTCTGGCAGGTCGACCGGGATGCGGATTCGCCGCAGATCCACGATCTGGTCGCCGCGCGATTTCCCGATCCGGGAAAATCGCAGCCTGCATTCGAGATCGTCTTTCCGCTCGAGAACGATCAGCGAACGCCCAATCGCGAAGGCTCCATCCTCGCCTGGATCGAACCGACTTCTCCGTCCAGCCGTGGCCTGTTCTGGTGTCGGGTCGAGGGCAAGGCTTGTTCGCCCGCGCCGGCCAGCGCGGAGCCGGGCTCGATCGGCCCGGGCATCCTCGCCGGCGACTGGCTCGTCTGGGCGCGAAGCGACGCGGCATCGCGTGTCATCGAAGGCTGTCCACTCGCTCGCGGGGCGCCGCGCTGCGAGGCACGCGCGCTCGTGGATCCGTCGACCGGCGGCGATTGGGTGCTTCACGATTTCGACGGCGAGAGCCTTCTCCTCGGTCGGCCGGGGCGCGTCGTGCGCTGCAGAATCATCTCCGGATCGCCCCATTGCGCCCAGCAGGAGCTCGAATTTCCGCTCGGCGCGAGTCCCGTCGCACCGAGGCTCGATGGAGATCTGCTCGCCTTCGAGCAGATCGACATCGAGTCGGTTCGGCCGCCGGGCTGCAGCGAGCCGGATCCGCGTCCGAGCTGCGCGCGTCAGGTCGTCGTCGTCACGAGCTACCTCGCATGTCGGATCGACGGGGCGACCGGCGCGTGCGATCCGATCCCGGTTTCGGGTCGAGCCCGGGCAGAGCAGGCGCTCGGCGTCGACGTCTCGGGGCGCCGGGTCGTCTGGGCGATCGCCGACGCGGAGGAGCTCCCCGCGATCCGCGTCTGCGAGCTCGATCCGGTCGACGGAACCTGTCCCCCGCAGCGCATCGGGGGGATCGTCGCGACCCAGGCCGAGCCCGCCATCGACGGCAATCGGATCGTCTGGTCGGATGGGCGGTCGGGCACGTTCTCGATCGACGGATTGGTCCTCCCCGACATCCGCGGTCCGGCCTCGCGAACGATCAAGGCCGGCCTCGTCTTCTCGATCGGCCTCGATTCGCAGAGCGGCTCGTCGCCGAATCTGCGTTTCGAGATCGAGGGTCTCGAGGGAATCGAGCCGGAGGCGGCGGGTGCGGCCATCGTCGATGGCGGTCGACCGGGCGGTCGGATCGCGCTCGTCGGTCGGATCCCGGAAGCCGCCTCCGGGCGCGCGCGCTGGCGCATCCATGCGATCGGGGAGGGTGGCCTCTCGAGCCGGCACCGGATCGAGCTCGACATCGTGCCCCGGCCGGCAGCGGCAGAGGCGAAACCCGGTCGACTCGTCGACTAACGTCGAGGGCGGAATTCGTCGGCGCGTTCTTCGCGGGCCGCGACGATCCGGGTGTGCTCGGGGGAGCGTGAACAGGCGGGGTCGGTCGACGCTGGATCGCCGAGCAGCCGGAACGCCTGACAGCGACAGCCTCCGAAGTCGACTTCGCGTTCAGGGCAGCTCCTGCAGGGCTCCTTCATCCAATCGGTTCCGCGAAACGCCTGCATGCCGGGCGCGTCCCGCCAGCTCGCCTCGAGCGAGCGCTCGGGGACGCGCCAGAACTCGAGCCCCGGCAGGTCGCCTGCATCGTGGCAGGGCAGTACGAGGCCCGTCGGATCGATCACCATCGCGAGTCGACCCCATCCCCCCATGCACGGCTTCGGTCTTCCGGCGTAGTAGTCGGGCAGCACGAACAGGACCGTCAGCCCTTGCGCCGCGCCGCGCTCCCGAGCCGCCTTGACGACGGCACTGGCGCGCTCGAGCTGTTCACGGCTCGGCATCAAGGCGGCGCGATTCTCGAGAGCCCAGTTGTGGAATTGGGTGTTCGCGAGCTCGAGTCGGTCGGCACCGAGCGCGAGGGCGAGCTCGATCAGCTCGGGTACCTGGTGGAGGTTGTGGCGATGGAGTACGCAGTTGAGCGTCAGGGCGAGCCCGAGCTCGACCGTCCGGCGTGCGATCGCGAGCTTCTGCTCGAAGCTCGCCGTCCCCGCGATGCGATCGGAGAGGGGGGCATCGGCGGCCTGGATCGAGACCTGGACGCTGCGCAGCCCGCGCTGCGCCATCGCGTCGAGGCGCTCCGTCGTCAGCGGTCGCCCTGCGGTCACGAGATGGGGATAGAGATCGGCGGCGACGGCGCGCGAGACGAGCTCTTCGAGATCGCTGCGCGTGCTCGGCTCGCCGCCGGTCAGCCCGAGGTGGACGACGCCGAGGGCGGCAGCCTCTTCGAAGACGCGGCCCCAGGCTTCCGCATCGAGCGCTTCGCGCCGGCTCCGGAAATCGAGCGGGTTCGAGCAGTAGGGGCATTGCAGCGGGCAGCGATAGGTGAGCTCCGCGATCAGATTGAGCGGGCCGTCGCTCGCAGCGGGCGATGCGGGCCCCGAGCCGGCCGCCGCTTCCGTTCGCGGCGCTGCGCTCGGCTCACCGCCGCCGTCGCGGGCGGGCTCGAGCGCGCCGGCCCGTTCCATCTGGGCGATGAAGCGAGCGACTTCGCTCGCGACGTCGGCGGGACCCGAATCGGCTCCCGCATAACGCCCTCGCATCGCCGCGACGACCTCGTCCTGCGTCCGCGGCCGATCGAAGAGGCGCAGGATCTCGCCGCCGCTGCCGCCGAGACGCAGGGCGCGCTCGGGCAGGACGAGGACGT
Organism: Myxococcota bacterium; assembly: GCA_963169575.1. GTDB lineage: Bacteria > Myxococcota_A > UBA9160 > UBA9160 > UBA4427 > UBA4427. Next base: position 10,243 of record CAUJGH010000554.1, read on the forward strand.
CCGCCGGGCCGCGCTGCTTCAGCGCGGCGTGGCGCGAGAGGCGAAGCCGAACGGGATTCGCTTCGCGCTCGTCGCGGCCTTCGGGCCCGGAGTGCACGCTCATGCCTCGATCTCCCAGCCGTCCCAGGCGACGAATGCGCCGGATTCGTGGATGCGCGTCCATTCCTTGCTCTCGAGCTCGCAGGCGGGATTGCTCGCGGCGAGGCCGACGTAGACCGAGCGGCCCGCCATGCCCGAGAGCCAGACGAGCGATCCGTCGCGGCCGTCGATCGGCAGATGGCCGAGGTCGGCGGCGCTCCGGACGCCCGGATGGACTTCGCGCCCCTCGGCCTCCGCATGACAGGTGCCGTCGACGAAGCGGAGGTCCGCGGCCCGCAGCTCGGCGAGTGTCGCGCTGTCGTAGCGCGCGATGCGCGGTGCCCAGACGACACGGGATCCGGTCTCGCGGTCGGTGAGGCGTACGCCAGCGCGGGCACGGCCGGCCTGCGGCGAGCAGTCGCGGAGGGCATCCGGGGCGGGGCCGGGCAAGGGGAAGAAGCGCGCCTCGAGACGGCCGTCGCGGTCGAGCGGGAAGGCGTGATCGAAGGCGTAGCCATCCCAGCTCGTCTCGAGTGCGCGGAAGCAGGCGTCGTGGTCGATCAGGGCCTCGCGCAGCTTCTGCGGCGAGGCGATGCGCAGCGAGAGGCCGCGGGCGAGCGCGAGCACGCCGGCGCTCGCGTCGGGCTCGCCGCAGGTCAGCAGCAGGGAGTCGAGCGGGGCGCTGCGCGTGCCCGGCTTCGGCGAGAAGCGCGGGTCGAGGGCGAGGGTCCGGGCGAGATGGAGCGGGGCCTCGAGCAGCGAGTAGCGCAGGCCATCGGCGGAGACGGCGAGACAGGCGCCTTGCCTGCGCGGAACGCGCGGGTCCCCGGCGCGGGCGAGCAGGGCGCGCGGCGATCCGTCGTTCCAGGCGGGGAGTCCCGCCGCGATGCCGGATCCGAGGACGACGACCTTCATGATGCCGATGGCCTCGCGGCGGAATCGTCCGCGCGCGGGCGATCGCATCGATCGGCTCCGCGGCCGCGTTCGCCCCGATCTCCGCCGCTTCGATGCGTCCGCATGCCATGCACGCTACCAAATCGGGCGCTTCGCCGAGCCGGAGCCCGAGGTCGTCCCGCCATGCCCGAGCTGCCCGAAGTCGAGACCACGCGCCGCCGCATCGCGCCGCTGCTGGTCGGCCGCCGGATCGAGAAGGTCGAGACGACGCGCCCCAGCTATTTCTTCCTGACCCCGCCCGCCGAGCTGAGGCGCCGGCTCGAAGGCCGCCGCGTCGAATCGCTCGATCGGGTCGGCAAATACCTCGTGGCCGGGCTCGAGGGCGGCTCGCGACTGCTGCTGCATCTCGGCATGACGGGCCAGCTCTTCTCGAGCACGGCGACGAGCGTTCGGCTGCTCTCGGCGACGGTGCGTGCCTCGCTCGCCCCCGAAGAGCAGCGCGGCTTCGAGCCCGATGCGCATACGCATCTGCAGCTCTCACTCGATGGCGATGGGCCGCGGGTCTTCTTCCGCGACGTGCGCAAATTCGGGAAGGTCCAGTGGCTCGCCCCCGGCGAGCGCAACGCGCGGCTCGATCGTCTCGGGACCGACGCGCTCGTGCTCGCCGGCGCCGATCTCTTCGCGGTCTGTCACGGGCGCAAGGCGGCGATCAAGGGGGTATTGCTCGATCAATCGGTCGCGGCGGGCGTCGGCAACATCTACGCCGACGAGGCGCTCTTCGTCGCGGGCGTGCGGCCCGGGCGGGCGGCGGGGCGCGTGACGCGGCGGGAGTGTGAGGCGATCGTCGAGGGCCTGCAGCGCGTTCTGCTCCGCTCGATCGAGACCGGCGGCTCCAGCATCAGCGACTACGTCGCGCCGGATGGATCCGACGGCGGCTATCAGGACGAGCGGAAGGTCTACGGCCGGACCGGGGAGCCTTGCCTCGTCTGCGGCGATCCGATCAAGCGGCGCATCGTCGCCCAGCGATCGACGCATTTCTGCGCGCGTTGTCAGCGATGAAGCGTAGCGGCGCGCCGGGGCATGGCGATCCGGGAGCGGTCGTTCGGGAGCAGCGATGCTGAGCTGGGTCGAGCTGGAGCGCGTGGCGGCGGCGGTGACGCAGCGCTGGGTCGGCGGGCGCGTCGAGCGCTGGGTCGAGCCCTGTCCGGGGCGGATCTGCTTCTCGCTCTATCGCCGCGATGGGGACGCCCAGCGAAAGGCCGTCCTCGATCTCGACGCGCGACCCGAGGTCGCCCATCTCGCCGAGCTCGAGCGCATGCCGCCGGCGCCCGACCTGCTGCCTGCCTTCAGTGCCTACCTGCGCGCGCATCTCTCCCGCGCGCGCCTCGAGTCGGCCGCCCTGCGCGGCGGCGATCGCCAGCTCGCGCTGCGCTTCTCGGCGGAGGAGGGCGAGTTCGAGCTTCTGCTCTCGCTCTTCGGGCGGCGCAGCAATCTCTATCTGCTCGATGCGCAGGGGCGCATCCTGCAGGCCCTGCGGCCGCTTCGCGAGACGCGCAGCGAGCTCGCGCTGGGGCAGCCCTATGTCGATCCCGCGAGCGGGCCTCCGCGGGCCGGAACGGATCGCTTCTCGGAAGTCCAGGAGGGCGATCTGCTCACCGCGATCGCGGCCCATTATTCGGGCGAGCAGGCGACGCAGTCGGCGGGGGACGACCGGCAGGGCCTGCTCTCGATCCTCGCAAAGGAACGCAAGGCGGCGGCGCGCCGGATCGAGCGGATCGAAGCGGAGCTGCGCGAGGCCGACGAAGCGGCGACGCTCGAGCGCCACGGCGAGCTCCTGAAATCGAATCTCGCTCGCATCGAGAGCGGCGCGAGCAGCGTCACGGTCTCGGATTTCGAGACCGGCGAGCCCGTCGTCATCGCGCTCGACCCGAAGCGCTCGGCGAAGGGCAACCTCGAGGCGATCTTCAAGCGCTATCAGAAGATGATCCGCCGCCTCAGCAAGGCGGGCGGCCAGATCGATGCGGCGCGGGCGTCACTCGAGGCGCTCGAGCGGCTCGCGGCCGAGGTGGAGTCCTTCGATCCCGAGGAATCGGGCGCGGCGGAGCCGGGGGCCGAGGCGGAAGGGGCGGCACGTTGGCGGGCGCTGCTCGCGCGGGAGGACGTTCGCCGACTGGTCGGACGGTCGGGCCAGAGCGCGGCGACGAAGGGCGGGGCTCCAGCGCCGCGGAGCGGAGGCGGCGCGTCCGCGAGCGGGGCTGCAGATGCGGGCGCGGACGGGCTGAGAAAGCCCGCGCTGCCCGCCGCCTATCGCGATCAGCCGCGCAAGCTCCATCCCCGCCGCTACCGGACGGCCGGGGGGCTCGAGATCTGGGTCGGTCGCAGCGACGAAGCGAACGACTTCCTGACGACCCGCCTCGCCCGGGGCAAGGATCTCTTCTTCCATCTCGCGGGCGCGCCCGGGAGCCACGTCATCCTGCGAACCGAGGGACGCGACGATCCGCCCTCGGAGGCCGTGCTCGATGCCTGCGAGCTCGCGGTGCATTTCTCGAAGCAGAAGAACGCCGGCTCGGCCGAGGTCCACGTCGTACCGATCAAGAACGTGAAGAAGCCGCGCGGCGCGAAGCCCGGGCTCGTCTACGTCACCGGCGGGCGCTCGCTTCATCTGCGGCGCGAATCGTCCCGGCTCGAACGGGTTCTCTCGGCGCGCATCGACGATTGATGCGCGACGACGTCGCGGACGAGCTCGCGCGAGAAGAGGAGCCCGAGCAGCGCCCGCGCGAAGGTCAATCCGAGCGAGAGCAGGATGCTCATCGAGAGCAGCTCGGCCTCGGGGGCGCTGCCCCGAAAGAGCGTCACGAAGGCGAGCTGGGCCGTTCCGATGCCCGCCGCCGCGATCGGAAGCGCCGAGATCGCGAGCAGGAGCGCGACCTTCATCGCGAGGGCGATGAGCTCGAATTCGACGTCGAACGCCCGGAATAGCGCCGCCGTCAGTGTGACGTAGCTCGCGACGAAGACGATGCGCAGGCAGACGAGCTCGAAGAGCCAGGCCGTTCGGATCGTGCGGGCGGCCCGCAGGACGGGCAGCGCTCGAAGCGGGTCGAGCGGCCCCAGCTGCTTCGGCGCGCGCAAGAACACGAAGCCGGAGACGACGGCCAGCGCGAGCCCCGCGAGCAGACCCCCGCGGAGCGCCGCATCCGTATCCGGCAGGACGGCCGCCGCGAGGGCAGCGAGACCGATGACGCTCCCCATGTCGAGCAGCGCGATCAGGAAGACGGCGCTCAAAGCGACGGCGAGGCTCGTCTGCATGCGCCGGAGCAGCAGCCAGGAGAGCGCGGCGGCGCCGGCGGTGTAATGCAGCAGGCTCAGCAGAAA
>CAUJGH010000555.1 GCA_963169575.1 Myxococcota bacterium
TGATCCCGCGCCTCGAGGTCCAGCGCCTGGCGATCGAATACGTCGACACGACGCTGCGTCTCGTCCGCAAACACTGCGAAGCCGAGGCCCACGCCTCGAACCGCTCGAGCTGAGCCTCCTCGCGACCGGGCCGCGACGACGAGGCCATCCCGACCCGGCGAGCACGGGGCACCGCGATCGATCCGCACCGACGTCGAGCGGCCCCGCCCGGCCCGGCCCTCGCGCGCCCCGCTCAGAGCACCTCTTCGGCGAGGATGCGCAGCGCACGCACGTCGCCCGTGCCCGCGAGCAGCGAGCCGACGTGCCGCCTGCGTCCCGCCTCCTTCCAGGCGGCGAGTCGATCGCGAATGCGCTCCGCCGGCCCGACGAGCGCGACCTGATCGACGAGCGCGTCCGGGACTGCCGCGATCGCCTCGTTCTTCTTTCCGTCGAGGTAGAGATCCTGGATCCGCACGGCGGCCTCCTCGAAGCCCATGCGCTTCGCATAGTCGTTGTAGAAGTTCTTGCCGCGCGCGCCCATTCCCCCGATGTAGAGCGCGAGATGTGCCTTCACCGGCATCCGGCACTTCTCGACGTCGTCTCCGAGGGCGACCATGCAGAACGGGGCGATCTCGAAGCGATCGAGCGACTTGCCGCCGCCGGCCTTCGCGAAGCCCTCGGCCAGCGAGGATTCGAAGAGGTCGAAGCGCTCGGGATTCATCCAGACGGGAAAGACGCCGTCGGCGACCTCGGCCGCGCAAGTCATGCCCGCCGACGAGATCGACGCCGTGAAGATCCGGAGCGCCGGATCGCCGTGGAGGATGCTCTTCAGCGGCTTGCCGAGACCGCTCGCGTCCGGGCCGTGATAGGGAATCTGGTAGTGGAAGCCTTCGTGAACGAGCGGCTCCCGGCGCGCGACGATCTTCCGGACGATCGAGACGTACTCGCGGGTGCGCGTGAGCGGGCGGCCGTAGGCCACCCCGTGCCAACCTTCGACGACCTGCGGCCCGGAAGGACCGAGCCCGAGCACGAATCGCCCGCCCGAGAGCGCGTAGAGCGTCATCGCCGTCATGGCGGTCATCGCCGGCGTCCGCCCGGGCATCTGCATGATGGCGGTGCCGACCTCGATCTTCGCCGTCTGCGCGAGGATCCAGGCCGCGGGCGAAACGGCGTCGGAGCCGTAGGCCTCGGCCGTCCAGACCGACGCATAGCCGAGCGACTCCGCCTCGCGGATGAGATCGATCGGTACGCTCATCGTGGCCGGCGAATAACCTGCGATGATGCCGAGCTTCATGCCTTCCCTCCTTGCGGGGTGGTCTCGTCGCCCTCCTGCTCGGGGGCGACGAGCGGAAGATCGATCTGGAAGATCGCGCCGCGGCCGGGCGGCGAGAGGACCTGCAGACGTCCTCCGTGGCGCTCGATGATGCCATGCGAGAGCGAGAGGCCCAGCCCGGTCCCCTGGCCGACCTCCTTGGTCGTGAAGAAGGGATCGAAGATGCGCGAGCGGATCGACTCCGGGATGCCCGGGCCCGTGTCCTCGAACTCGATACGGACGCCGTCCTGGGTCGGCTCGGTCCGCACGAAGATCTTGCCTCCGTGCTCGAGCACGTCGCAGGCGTTCATGAGGAGGTTCAGGAAGACCTGGTTCAGCTGACCCGGATGACAGCGCACCTCGGGGAGGGGACGATAGTCGCGGACGACCTCGATCATGCCCTTGAAGCGCGGCTCCATGAGGGCGATGGTGCGATCGATCTCGTCGCAGAGCTGGGCCGACTGCAGATCGGCCTGATCCATGCGCGAGAAGGTCCGCAGATCCTGGACGATCTGCTTGACGCGCTCGGTGCCCTCGCGGCTGCGCTTCAGGAGCTTCGTGATCGCGTCGCGGATCTTGAGCGTGTCTTCGCCGCGCTCCTGGGCTCGCTCGAGCTTCTCGATGAATTCGTCGAGGAGCTGCAGGTTCGCGTGGACGAATCCGATCGGGTTGTTCAGCTCGTGGGCGACGCCCGCGACCAGCTGCCCGAGGCTCTTCAGCTTCTCGCTCTGCATGAGCTGCATCTGGATCTCGCGCAGCTCCCGCGTCCGCTCCTCGACGCGCGCCTCGAGGGATTCGTTGAGCTTCGCGATCTCGTCGAAGGCCTTCGCGTTCTCGATCGCGATCGAGCTCTGGTTCGCGAGGGTCCGCAGCAGCTGACGATCGTCGGCCGCGAGCCGCTCCCCGGACAGCTTGCGGCCGACGGCGATCACGCCGAGCAGATCGACGCCGAAGAGGATCGGGACGAGCAGCTCGATCTCGAGGGAGTCGTAGATGTCCCAGCAGCTCTCGCGATGATCCGGATCGGGATCGTCGTCGAAGTCCGCCCGCGAGAGCTCCTCGCGGCGCATCCAGAGATGCTTCCAGATCGGATGATCGGAGGGGATCTCGGTATCGATCTCGGACTGCTCCCAGTCGCCGCGCCAGGCCGAGGCCCGCAAGACGCGATCGCGGTCGTCGAAGAGCAGCACCATCGCCCGCGAGACGCCCATCGTATCCGTCAGCGCGACGAGGATCCGGTCGCCGATCTCGCTCATGGAGAGCATCGACACCATCGCCTCGGAGATCTCGCGCACCGCCTGGCGATAGCGCGATCGGTCCCGATCGAAGAAGTTGTCGACGAGCCGCTGCATCCGCTCGCGCACCGGATTGAAGGCTAGGATCGCCAGAAAGAGCAGCACGACCTGCACGCTGCGGACGTGGACGCCGTAACGGGAGACGAGCTCGTCGGCGAAGGTGATCATGAACGCGAAGACGCCGGTGATCGCGAGCGTCGCCGCGCCGTAGGCCGCGGACGAACGCGCCGCGAGCCGGAACTCGAAGAGCTGCTTGCGCACCATCCCGTAGGCGACGGCGACCGGAAAGAACCCGACCCAGAGCAGCGAGACGTACCAGGGCAGCGCGCTCGGCACGAGCCACTCGCCGAGTAGCGCCAACAAAGCCGGAAGCAGGCTGACGATGCCCGCGACCAGCATGAGGTCCGCGCGATCTCCGATGCCCGCCTGCTGCGCCTGACGCCGGCTCGCCGCGAGGATCCCGAGCGAGCCGAGCGAGACGCCGATGCCGAAGATGAAGGCGCTCGTCGCGATCCACGCCGGCGGAATCGACAGGGTCGACTGGCCGACGATCGCGAGCAGGATCACGCCAGCGAGGGCATAGGGCACGAGCCGCACGCGCCTTCGCTTCGCGACCCAGCGCGGCTCGATCGGATAGGTCGTGAAGAGATGGAAGGTCGTCGCGCCGAGGAAGGGCAGGGTCGCGAGCACGCGGGTCGGTGCCCAGGGGATGATGTCGACCCGGATCGCGCTCGAGATGAGGACCGACATCGTCGAGCAGTAGAGCAGCAGCGCCCAGGATTCGGGCGAGGCCTGCCGGTTCCACCAGACGCCGAGCGCGACCGCGAGATAGAGCGAGCTGACCAGCAGCAGCCCCAGATGAAGCAGCACGTCGGAGGGCTTCTCGACCTCGTCCGCCGAGACGGGAAGCAGCGAGGCGGAGAGGATCGATCCGTCGGGCTTCTGCAGCCGGTATTCCGCGACGACGCCCGTCGCGAGCTTCGGGCGCCACAGACTCTCGAGGGCGGGCACACCGTCGACGCTGAGGAGCTGATCCCCCTCCGCGACGCCGAGCTCCGCCGCGGCTGCGCTCATCGCATGCACGACCGGCATGCCGGCGATGATCGAAGTCCGCACGGGCAGATGAGGCCCGGTCCGCGGCGAGACGAGCACGAAGACGGAGAGGCCGATCCCGAGCAGCGCCCAGATCGCGGCGAGGGTGCCCGTCAGCTGTCGTGTCCACCGCGTCGCTTCGGAATGCATCGAACGAGCGCCTCTCGGATCCGCCCTCGCGGAGACGACCGGGAGAAGAGCGCTCCCGGTGCGGCCGGCGGGCCGGCGGCGCGCGAGCACGCGCGAGCGAGCCCGACCGATCCGCCGACTTCACGAGGCGCGGCCGGAAAGTAGCGAAGGCAGAGCCGGGACTCGGGGCCGCGAACCGCCTGGGCAGCCGGGGATTCTCAGCGGGGCTCGGATTCCTGCTTCAGGGCTTCCGGGGCCAGCGGCGTCGGGGGCGGGCCGTAATTGTATCCGCGGGTTTTGAGGACGCCGACGCCCGCCTCGATCTCGATGCCCGAGACGCCGGGGAGGCTCGCCTTCTCGGCGTCATCGACGGACACGAAGGGATTGCTCGCCGGCGCTGCGGGCGGCGGCGCCGGCGAAGGCTCGCCCGGCGCTGCGCGATCCGGATCGGGGGACGCATTCGGGCGCGAAGTCCGTTCGGCTGCGGCGACGAGCGCCGGGTCGACGCTCATCAGCGCCGCATCGTCGGCTCGAACGACGTCGACCCCGGGCGAGAGCAGCGAAAGGGTCGCCATCAGACAGCCGAGCCCGGCGACCTCGCCGAGCCATCGCCAGGGCTTCGCTTGGATGCGCATCGCGCAGGCACCTCGCCGGGTTCGGACCCTCGGCGACCGCCTCGGCCTCGCGCCGGGCGACCGCTCGCTTCGGTCCTCCCGGGCCATCGGCCGCGGCGAGGATCGCCTTGAGGGCGCGGATCACACACGCTGGCGTCGGTCCCGGGGCGTCCGCGGCGCTCGGCCCGGACTCGCGCCCATGCCCGCGACCGGTCGGTCAGATGCCCGAACCGTCCGCTTCGGCCTGGACGTGGATCCCGCATTCCTTCATGGCGTCGCTCTCCCACCACCATCGCCCGGCCCGCGGATCGTCGCCCGGGCCGATCGCCCGGGTACACGGCTCGCAGCCCACCGACGGATAGCCCTCGCGATGGAGGCGATTGACGGGGACCTTGTGCTCGCCCACGTAGTCGAGGACGCGTTCGTGGGTCCAGTCGGCCAGGGGTGCGAGCTTCACGATCCCGCCCATCCCGGGGTCGATCGCGAGCTTGCGCGTCTGCGCGCGGTTCAGGTTCTGATCACGCCGAAGCCCGGTGATGTACGCGTCGAAATCCGCGAGGTAGCGCCGCATCGGGAGCACCTTGCGGATCTGGCAGCATTGTTTGCGATTCTCGACCGACTCGTAGAACGCGTTCACACCCTTGGCGCGCACCATCGCCTGGACTTCGCCGGCATCCGGGAAGACGACCTCGATCGGCTTTTCGTAGCGGTCGCGGACGCGGTCGATCAGGTCGTAGGTGGCGGCGTGGAGCCGGCCCGTATCGAGCACGAAGATCCGCGTCGCCGGATCGATCGCATGGAGCATGTCGATGAGGACCATGCCTTCGGGCGCGCCGAACGAAGAAGAGAGTGTGAGTCGGGGGTGAAACTTCCCGACTGCCCAAGTCAGAATTTTCTGCGCCGACCAGGATTCGAGCTCGTCTCGCTGGATCAGCTCCAAGATCTCGTCAGAAAAGGGTTTTTGAGCGAGCGCATCGACTGCGACCAGGGCCATCAGGGGAGATCCTCGACCGACCGGGCTCGGCATGCCCATTCCAGGGGCTTCAGATCGGGCGTGTTCGGAATTTTCTGAGTACTACACAGCGCCAGGGTCGGCAATTTTCCGACCGATTGGATCAGCTTTAGGCTGCGACCTGGAGAGCGGGCGCCCATGCCGGCGGCCGGGGGGCAGGGAGACGGTCTCAGCCCTTCGATCGCCCGGGGCGGTCCGCGAGCGCAGCCTCGACCGCCCGCACCTTTTCCTCCATCCGAACGCCCGGCTTGTCGCGCCGCTCGTCCATCTTGATCACCGTCCCCACGCGCACGGCGCCCGCGGCGAAGACCGCCTCCTGCATCGCCGCCATCAGCGGGAAGAGATCGGCGGGCTCGCCCTCGAGCGTCGTGAACATGGAATCGAGCTGCCAGCGCACGCGATCCTGCGCCTCGAGCACGGCGATCGCCGCCGCGACGAAGCGCGAGACCGAAACCCCGGCGCCGACCGGAGAGATGCTGATCGCCGCGATCGCCATGATGGCATCACCTCCGCGCGTCCGGCGCCACGCGATCGGGGCCCGACTCCGAATGCGCCCCGGGCCAGCCCTCCGGCCGCCGCCAGGGCCGGACCGCTTCCGAGTCGAGATGCACGCGTACCAGCTCCCCGACCGTCACCCCCATGCGCGGATGAACGAGCGACGGCGCGAGCTCAGCGAGCGGCAGGAGCACGAAGGCGCGCTCGTGGGCGCGCGGATGCGGCACGACGAGCTCGGGCAGATCGATGCAGCGCTCCCCGAAAAAGAGCAGATCGAGATCGATCCGGCGCGGCCCCCAGCGCTCGGCCGCCCCCGAGCGATCCCGCCCGAGCAGGACCTCGATCGATTGGAGCCGATGCAGAAGCTCGATGGGCGAGAGCCAGCTGCGCAGACCGAGCACCGCATTGAGATAGGCCTCCTGACCCGGCGGCCCGATCGGATCCGTCTCGTAGACCGTCGACGCGCCGACCAGCAGGAGATCCGATTCGCTCTCGAGGGCGCGCACGACGGCGGCGAAGGTCGCCTCCCGATCGTCGAGATTCGCGCCGACGGCCACGAATACGAGCTCGCCTCCTTCTCGCATGATCTCTTCCTCCGAAAGCGACGGCCGCGGCGCATCGCGTTGCGCCGCGCGGGCGGACGGCACGCCCGCGCGACATGCACCGCCGAAGATAGTGCGACTCGCGTATGCTGGGCCCATGCCCCCTGCCGATCCCGCTGCGCCGTCGCCGCGCCTGCTCGCCCTCTGCGTCGGAGCGCCGCGCGACGTCGAATGGCAGGGGAAGCCGCTGCGCACGAGCATCTTCAAATCGCCGGTCGCCGGCCCGGTCGAGGCGTCGCGCCTCGGGCTCTCCGGCGACGTGCAGGCGGATCTCTCGGTGCACGGCGGTGTCGACAAGGCGGTCTATGCGTACGAAGCCTCGAATACCGCATGGTGGCGAGAGCGGCTCGGCCGTCCCGACCTCGGACCCGGCGCGTTCGGAGAGAACTTCACGCTCAGCGGTGTCCCCGACGACACGGTCTTCATCGGCGACCGATTCGAGATCGGCGGCGCCTGCTTCGAGGTCAGCCAACCACGGCAACCCTGCCTGAAGCTCGCCCGTCTGTTCGAAGACGCGAGCTTTCCGAAGCAGTTCCTCGCGAGTCTGCGCGTCGGTTATTACCTGCGCGTGGTCTCGCCGGGGCCCGTCGCAGCAGGCGATCCCGTCGTTCGCGTCGCACGGGACGCTCGGAGCCTCTCGATCCCCGAGCTGGTCTCGATCTGGTTGGGACGAGGGGGCGAGGCCGGGCTCGAGCGCGCGGCCGGGCTCGGCGCGCTGGCCGATGCGTGGCGCCTGCCGCTGCGTGAAAGACTCGAGGCCGCTCGCGGCTGAAGGGCCGCGGAAGCGGCCGCCCGTCCGCCCGAGCGGGCGCGCAGCACGCGTCCGGCGATTTCGTCCGGCTCCGCAATCGGCTCCCATTCGTCGGCCCTCGTTCCGGGGAGGGGCTCGCCTTACACTCGCCCCGATGAGCTCCTCCAGCCCCCCCGCCGAAGCACAGCCCCGTCGCGGCACCCGCTCTCCCGCCGATCTCGCCCCCGCCGATCTCGCGGCATCGGACGCGCTGCCCGAGACGCTCGCTCCGGCCCTCGTCTGCGAAGTCCCCGGCCCGGGCTCCCGCGCGCTCGCCGCGCGCCTCGCCCGCGTCGAGAGCCGCAACGTCACCGCCCTCGAGCCCGTTCCGATCTTCTGGGAGCGCGCCCGCCACGCGAACCTCTGGGACGTCGACGGCAATCGTTATGTCGATCTCACGGCGGCCTTCGGCGTCGCGAACGTGGGCCATGCCCATCCCGAGGTCGTCCAGGCCGTCGCCCGCCAGGCCGAGACCCTGCTCCACGGCATGGGCGACGTCCATCCGGCGCGGGTGAAGGTCGAGCTGCTCGAGAAGCTCGCGTCGATCTATCCGCGCGGCCTTCGCAGCGGCGGCGACGCTCCCGAGGTCCGCGGCGTGCTCTCGTCCTCGGGCTCGGATGCGGTCGAGACGGCGATCAAGACGGCCATGCTGGCGACCGGGAGGGCCGGCATCCTCGCCTTCGAAGGCGCCTATCACGGCCTCTCGTTCGGAGCGCTCGACTGCACCTTCCGCAGCGATTTCAAGCAGCCCTTCACGGCACGGCTTCCCGGCGCGACGCGCTTCGCGCGCTACGGCGATCTCGACGACGTGCGCAGCGTCGCGGACCGTCCGGGCGAGGCCATCGGAGCAGTGCTGGTCGAGCCGATCCAAGGACGTGGAGGCGAGCGGGTCCCGCCGGAGGGATTCCTGTCCGGCCTGCGGACGTTATGCGACGAGCGCGGCTGGCTGCTCATCGCGGACGAGATCTACACGGGCCTGGGACGGACCGGCGCGCGCTTCGCCTGCGACCACGAAGGCGTCGTCCCCGATCTGCTCTGCATCGGCAAGGGGCTCGCCTCGGGCATGCCGCTTTCCGCCTGTCTCGGCCTCGCGCGCTGCTTCGACGCCTGGCCGCGCTCGACCGGGGAGGCGCTGCATACCCAGACCTTCCTCGGTCATCCCGCGAGCTGTGCCGCGGCCCTCGCCTCCCTCGCCGTCAGCGAACGTTGGGCGTTGCCGGCGCGCGCGAGGGAGCTGGGGGCGACCGCGCTGGGGCGCCTCACGGATCGGCTCGCCGACGCCCCCGCCGTCGCCGACGTGCGCGGGCGCGGCCTGATGATCGGGATCGAATGCGCCCGGCCGCAGGTCGCCCACGTCGCCGCGCAGGCGATGCTCGAGCAGGGCTATGTCCTGCTGCCCTCGGGCCCGGAGGGCCGCGTCCTCTCGCTGACGCCGCCGCTCTCGATCGCCGAGTCCGCGCTGCTGACGGCGTGCGACGCGCTCGTCGCATGGCTGACCTCGTCCGCCGGCGCGAACGGGCGGCGCGCATGACGAGCGCGATGCTGGCAGAGCGTGCCGAGAGGGCGCGCCTGGAATCGGCGATCCTCGCCTGGATGAGCGAATCGGAAGCCCCGCGCGACGACGCCCGCTTCGAGGCGCTCGCGCTCGGGCTCTTCCGCTTCCAATACGCCGCCTGCGAGCCCTATCGGCGTTATTGCGATGCGCTCGGCCGCAGCCCGGGCACGGTCGCACGCGCGAACGACATCCCGGCCGTCCCGACCGGGGCCTTCAAGGAATTCGCGCTGCGCTGCTTCCCCGAAGAAGAGACGATCCTCACCTTCCACACCAGCGGCACCTCGACCGATCGCCGCGGCGCCCTCCACCTCGATACGCTCGCCCTCTACGAGGCCTCGCTCCTCGCGAGCCTGCGGCGCTGCTTCCTCACCGATCTGTCGGACGCGCGCCCGACCATGCGCTTTCTCGCCCTCTCTCCGGCCGACGCGCCCGACTCGTCGCTGACCCACATGTTCGCGACGCTGGCCGCCGCACACGGCAGCGAAGAGAGCGGCTATGACCTGACCCCCGACGGCCTCGATCTCGTGTCGCTTCGGCGCGCAGTGGATTCGGCGCGTCGACACGATCGGCCGATCGTGCTCGCGGGGACTTCGTTCGCCTTCGTGCACTTTCTCGATGCGACGGAGGCGAGTGCGCTCGATGCGACGGAGGCGAGTGCGCGAGGTGCGACGGAGGCGAGCGCGCGAGGTGCGACGGGGGCGAGCGCGCGGCGGCGCGCCGAGGCGGGCGACTGGCTTCTGCCGGCGGGCTCGCGCGTGCTCGAGACCGGGGGGTTCAAGGGGAAGAGCCGGGAGCTGCCGCGCGAGGTGTTGCGGGCGGCGATCGCTGCGCGGTTCGGGATTCCGGAGCGGGCGGTGCTCAATCAGTACGGCATGACGGAGCTCGGCAGTCAGTTCTACGACTCGACGCTCGTCGATCCGGTGGGACCGCGGCGCAAGCTCGCGCCGCCGTGGACGCGGGTGCGCTGCGTGGATCCGGATTCGGGCGAGGACGTGCCGGCGGGGGAGGTCGGGGTCGTGGTGATCCATGATCTCGCGAATACGGGGAGCGTCGCGGCGATCCAGACGGCGGATCTCGGGCGCGTGATTCCGGCGGCGGGCGAGGGATTCGACGTGCTCGGCCGCGCTGAGGGCGCCGAGCTGCGCGGCTGCGGCATCGCGATCGAGGCGATGCTCGCGGACGAGCGGCCGCACGGAGCGGTCGGGCGATGAGCGGCCTCGAGATCCGATGGCCCGATGCCGCCGCCGAGCGAGTGCGTGCGGCCCAGGGGCGCCTCACACGCGCAGGCGAGGCGCTGCGCGCGCGTTCGCTCCGGGATCGAATCGCCGCCGTCGCGCGCGTGCTCGAGGACTGGACGAAGCCCGATTCGCCGTGGCGCCGCGAGCTGATCGAATCGTTCTCGCAGACGAGCGCGTTCGATCGGGGCACCGTCGCCGAAGGTCTCGAGAGCGCGCTGCGCGCCTGGCAGCCCGCGCGTTTGCGCGCGGCCGCGGAGCGCGAGCTCGCCTGCGTGCTCGAAGATGCGAAGGGAGCGGCACCGAGCCGCGAGCTCGCGCCCTACGATTGGACCGCCGTGCTCGCGGGCGGAACGATCCCGATGCCGACGCTGCTCTCGTCGCTCCTGCCGCTCGTGGTCGGCTCGCCCGTGCTGCTGAGGGAGACCTCGAAGGATCCGGTGACGGGCGGCCTGCTCGCGCGCTCGCTCGCAGAGCGCGACAGCGACCTCGCCCGCGCGTTCGAGCCGATCGAGTTCGCGACCGACGACGTCGCCGCGCTCGAGAACCTGCTCGCCGCGCCGTGCGTCGTCGCGACCGGCAGCGACGAGACGATGCGCGCGATCGCCTCGCGCCTGCGCCCCGACCAGCGCTTCGTCGCCTACGGGCATCGCGTCTCGATCGCCGTGCTCGGTCCGCAGACGGCGTCCGATCGCGATGCGATCGCGCACGGACTCGCGCTCGACGT
The DNA here is from genome assembly GCA_963169575.1 of Myxococcota bacterium. Taxonomy (GTDB): domain Bacteria; phylum Myxococcota_A; class UBA9160; order UBA9160; family UBA4427; genus UBA4427. The sequence goes on from CAUJGH010000555.1 coordinate 10,838, forward strand.
CGCGCGGTGGGACCAGACGGGCTGCCTTTCACCGGTCGTGGGCCATCTCGTGGGACTCGGCGACGCAGAGGGCGAAGCATTCGCCCGCGCCGTGGCCGACGCGCTCGAGTCGCTGTCGACGACGATGCCGCGCGGCGAGCTCCCCGTCTCGGCGCGCGCGCTGCTCTCGGCCGAGCGGGCCGATGCGCGCATGCGGGCTGCATCGGGACGCGCGACGCTCTTCGAACGCAGCGACGCCGTCGTCGTGCTCGAGGCCGAGCCGGGCGCCCGACCTGCGCCGCTCCATCGTTTCCTGCGGCTCGTCCCGCTTCCGTCGCTCTCCGCGCTGCCCTTCGCGCTCGCCGAGCTCGACGCCCCGCTCTCGAACGTCGCCATCGCCGGCTTCGCATCCGCCGAGCGCGCCGGCCTCGAGCGCATCCTCGAACGGTTCGGAACATCCCGTCTCAGCGTGCCCGGGCAGCTGCAGACACCGCCCATCGACTGGCCCCGCGACGGTTTGCCTCTCTTCACGCCGCTGGCGCGTTTCATCCAGCGGTCCGACTGAGCGGCTTCGCCCCCGACGCGCCGCCTTCGAACGACCGGGCACGTTCCGACCCGGTTCGAAGAACGGATCGGTGGGATCGATCGCATTCAGACTGTCGAGGGTCGGGAGTCGGATGGATCACCGACTTCGGGTACTTGATTCTCTCTATGCTACTTCCGGACGAGGGCGACCGGTGTCGCCACGATCCTCTCGAGATCGTCTCGGACTGCACCGGACGACGCATGGGAATCGGGCGGCTTGTACGACGTTCGGCTCGCACTCACCGACATGGCGAATCAGCTGAAGGCCTGCCGCGCCCGTGACGGCTCGACCCTGCAGCAGCTCGCGAACCGCTGCGGCGTCGCGGCGAGCACCATCCACAAGATCGAGTCGCAGCAGATGGTGCCGACGGTCTCCGTCCTGCTGAAGATCGCTCGCGGGCTCGGCTGTCGCCCCGAAGAGCTCGTGCGGGATCGCTGGAACCCGCCTGATGCGCTGCGGTCGGACCAGCGGGATGGCGCAGGCGGGGCGACCGCCGAGTCCGCGTTCTTCGACAGCGGCGTCGGCGCCTGGCGGATCGATCTCGGCCGCGGCGATCGATTCGATCCGATCACGCTCGACCCCGGCCAGCGGGCGACGCTCTTCATCGAGCGCGGTCGCGGCGAGATCGGGACGCATGCGCGGCGCATGCGAGTCTCCCCGGGCGATTGCCTCGAGGTCGAAGGGGAGCAGTTCGCCGTCTCGAGCGAGCCGGGCCATCCGCTCGCGGCACTGATGATCGTGTCGCCCGCCGGCCACCTGGCCCTGGCCCTTGGCCCTCCGAACGCCTCTCCCCGGCCGCGACTGGCGCCGACTCAGCCCCACGTCTGAGATCGCCGCCGAGGGGACGGATCGGACCCGCGAGGCGGACCGAAAGGCCCCATCTGGCCGCGATTTCTCCAATCCAGATCCGGACTTGTCCCATTCGGACCGCGCTGGTCCTCTATTTACAGCACCAATTCGGTCCGATATCGTGCGCGGCGTCCCCGCCCCGGCCCGTGCCGCGAGGAGGCCGCGTGTTCCGACTCAGCAAGACCACCGATTACGGCATCGTCCTGATGGCCCAGCTCGCGAGCTCGCCGGATCGCGCCCCCCAGAACGCCCGCGAGCTCGCGCAATCCGCCGACCTCCCGATTCCGATGGTGAGCAAGATCCTGAAGGCGCTCGCCCGCGAAGGGCTGCTCGTCTCCCAGCGCGGCTCGAAGGGCGGCTACCAGCTCGCGCGGCCGCCCGAATCGCTGACGGTTTCCGAGATGATCCGCGTGCTGGACGGGCCGGTCGCGCTGACGGATTGCGCGATCGGACCGGCGCTCTGCTCCCACGAGTCGCTCTGCAGCGTGCGCGAGCCCTGGCAGCTCATCAGCCGCGTCGTCGAGAAGGCCCTGGCCGACGTCACGCTCGCGGATCTCGTGCAGCGGCGAGCGAGCGCGTTCGTTCCGAGCATGAGCCACGCGCTCCAGATCGAGCGGGCGGCAGCGCCTCCGCTGGCGAGCGAGTGAGCCGGACTCCGCGGCGAGGGCCGACGCGAGTGCCGACGAGAGAGCGAACGAGAGAGTCCCGATTGGAGCCGACGATGGAAGCAACGAACGCGAAGACCGAAAAGCCGACGGCGAACGCCCAGCTCGAGCGCCTCGCGAAGCAGGACTACAAATACGGTTTCGTGACCGACATCGAAGAGGATCGGATCGCGCCCGGCCTGACGGAAGACGTCGTCCGCCTCATCTCGCAGAAGAAGCGAGAGCCCGAATGGCTGCTCGAATTCCGCCTCAAGGCCTATCGCCGCTTCCGCGAAATGCTGGCGGAGAACGCGGCCGGGCCGGAATGGGCCAACGTCGCGTATCCGCCGATCGACTACGACGCGATCGTCTACTACTCGGCGCCCAAACAGAAGAAGAAGGTCGAGAGCCTCGACGAGATCGATCCCCAGCTGCGCGAGACCTACGGCAAGCTCGGCATCTCGCTGCTCGAGCAGAAGCGGCTCCACGGCATCGCCGTCGATGCCGTCTTCGACAGCGTCTCGGTCGCCACGACCTTCCGGGCCGAGCTCGAGAAGAAGGGCATCCTCTTCTGCTCGTTCTCCGAGGCGGTGGAGCATCATCCCGAGCTCGTCCGCAAATACCTGGGAAGCGTCGTCCCGTACTCGGACAACTTCTTCGCCTGCCTCAACTCCGCGGTCTTCAGCGACGGCTCCTTCGCCTACATCCCGAAAGGCGTGCGCTGTCCGATGGAGCTCTCGACCTATTTCCGCATCAACGCGGCCGGTACGGGCCAGTTCGAGCGCACGCTGCTCGTCGCCGACGAGGACGCCTACGTCAGCTACCTCGAGGGCTGCACCGCCCCGCAGCGCGACGAGAACCAGCTCCACGCCGCCGTCGTCGAGCTCGTCGCCCTCGACCGCGCCGAGATCAAGTACTCGACCGTCCAGAACTGGTATCCGGGCAACGCCGAGGGTGTCGGCGGGATCTACAACTTCGTGACCAAGCGCGGCGCCTGCCGCGGCTTCCGCTCGAAGATCTCGTGGACCCAGGTCGAAACCGGCTCGGCGATCACGTGGAAATATCCGTCGTGCCTGCTGATCGGCGACGAATCCGTCGGTGCTTTCTATTCCGTCGCGATGACCAATCATCACCAGCAGGCCGATACCGGCACGAAGATGATCCACATCGGGAAGAACACGAAGAGCACGATCATCTCGAAGGGCATCAGCGCCGGGCGCGGCAACCAGAGCTACCGCGGCCTAGTCAAGATCGGACCGAAGGCGACGGGCGCGCGCAACTACAGCCAGTGCGACTCGCTGCTGATGGGCGACCGCTGCGGCGCGCATACCTTCCCCTACCTCGACGTCGCGAACCCGACCGCGACCGTCGAGCACGAGGCGACGACCTCCAAGATCAGCGACGACCAGCTCTTCTTCTGCCGACAGCGCGGCATCGGCGAGGAGGATGCGATCTCCATGATCGTGAACGGATTCTGCAAGGAAGTGCTGCGGGAGCTGCCCATGGAGTTCGCGGTCGAGGCCCAGAACCTCTTGTCCGTGAGCCTCGAGGGCTCGGTCGGCTGAACGCCGATCGCCCGCCGCGAGAGATCGAAGTCCGCAAGTCGCGAACGCGAACGCCAGCCCGAACGAGCCAGCGAGATAGAGTCAGTCGATGCCGAACGTCCCCCTGATCGAGATCAAGAACCTCCACGCCAACGCCGGTGATACGCCGATCCTGCGCGGCCTCGACCTCGAGATCCGCGCCGGCGAGGTCCACGCCATCATGGGCCCGAACGGCTCGGGCAAGAGCACGCTCTCGAACGTGCTGGTCGGCCGGCCGGGCTACGCGGTCACCGACGGCGAGATCCGCTTCCGCGGCCAGAACCTGCTCGAGATGGATGCGGAGACGCGGGCGCGCGAAGGCATCTTCCTCGCGTTCCAGTACCCGGTCGAGATCCCGGGCGTCGCGAACAACTACTTCCTGCGGACGGCGGTGAACGCGATCCGCAGCCACCGCGGGCAGGAGCGCCTCGACGCGATCGATTTCCTGACGCTGCTGCGCGAGAAGATGAAGCTCGTCGAGATGCCCGAGGAAATGATGGCGCGCGCGATCAACGAGGGCTTCTCGGGGGGCGAGAAGAAGCGCAACGAGATCCTGCAGATGCTGCTGCTCGATCCGGCCTTCTGCATCCTCGACGAGACGGATTCGGGACTCGACATCGACGCGCTGCGGACGGTCGCGAACGGCGTCAACCAGATGCGCTCGGCGGATCGGGCGATGCTCGTGATCACGCATTACCAGCGCCTGCTCGACTACATCGTGCCCGATCGGGTCCACGTCCTCTCGAAGGGCCGCATCGTCCGCTCCGGCGGCAAGGAGCTCGCGCTCGAGCTCGAGGAGAAGGGGTACGGCTGGATCGAAGGCGAAGCGGGGCAGGCGTCGTGAGCGGCGCCGTCGATTCGCTGATGCGGCTCCGCCAGCGCTTCGCGGGCGAGGGTCCGGAATGGCTGCAGATCCAGCGCGAGGCGGCGGCCCAGGCGTTCCTCGACGCCGGCCTCCCGACCCGCCGGCTCGAGGCCTGGAAGAGCACGAATCTCGCGCCGCTGGCCGCGCTCGATTTCGCGCGGATCGCGCCGACCGGCGCCGCGACGCTCGGCGCCTCGCTCGCCGCGTCGCTGCCGGCGGGCATTCGCGTACGCAGCCTCGCGGAAGTCCTCCGCTCGGAGCCCGATCGGATCGCCGGACGCCTCGGTCGCCTCGCCGACCCCAAGCTGAGCGCGCTCGTCGCGCTCCAGACCGCTTGTCTCGAGGACGGCGTCGTGATCGAGCTCGACGCGAACGCGCGCATCGAAGAGCCGATCCGGATCCGCTTCAACTCGAGCCCCGACGTCTACGATCGGCCGAGCGCCTCGTTTCCGCGTCTGCTCGTGCTGGCCGGGGCGCACAGCGAAGCGACGATCGTCCTGGATTTCGGTTCCGAGAAGCCGGCACCGGGCTTCACCTGCCATGTCGCCGAGCTGCTGCTCGAGAAGGGCGCCCGCGTCGAGCTCGTGCAGATCCAGGCCGAGCCGGCGCCCCGCATCCATTTTTCGAGCGTCCACGCCGAGGTCGAGGGCGGAGCGCGCTTCGACTCGAGCATCTCGAGCCTCTCGGACGGCCTGCTGCGCAGCGAGCTCGACGTCCGGCTGATCGCGCCCGGCGCCGAGACCGGAATGAACGGCTTCTTTCTCGGCCGGGGCACCGGCCACGTCGACCACTTCACCACCGTCGAACACGCCGCGCCCCATTGCACGAGCGCGCAGGAATACCGCGGCGTGCTCGGCGACCGCTCGAAGGGCGTGTTTCGCGGCCGCGTCATCGTGCGTCCCGATGCCCAGAAGACCGATGCGCGCCAATCCAACCCGAACCTGCTGCTCTCCGATTCGGCCTCCGTCGATACCCGACCCCAGCTCGAGATCTACGCCGACGACGTGCGCGCGAGCCACGGCTCGACGATCGGACAGCTCGACGCCGACGCGCTCTTCTTCCTGCGCGCCCGCGGCATCGCCGAATCCGAGGCGCGGCTGCTGCTCACCCACGCCTTCGCCTCCGCCATCGTCGAAGCGCTCCGAGATCCCGGCCTGCGCGCGGATCTGATCCGGCGAATCGACGAAGCCCTCGCCCGGCTCGAGTCCGCACGCACCGTCGGAGGTGCCGCATGAGCTTCGACGTCGAGCGGATCCGCCGCGACTTTCCGATTCTCGCCACGAAGATGCGCGAGCGGCCGCTCGCCTATCTCGACACCGCCGCCAGTGCCCAGAAGCCGAAGGCCGTCATCGACGCGATCTCGGACTTCTATTCGAGCCATTACGCGAACATCCATCGCGGCGTCTACCAGCTCTCCGCCGAGGCGACGCGGCGCTACGACGCCGTCCGGAAGCGCGTCGCGCAGTTCATCGGTGCGCGGGATCCGCGCGAGATCGTCTTCGTCCGCAATGCGACCGAAGCGATCAACCTCGTGGCGCGCAGCTGGGGCGAGGCGCAGATCGGCAAGGGCGACGAGATCGTCGTCACCACGATGGAGCACCACGCCAACATCGTCCCCTGGCAGATGCTCGCGGCGCGCAAGGAAGCGCGGCTGCGCGTGGCCTCGATCCACGAAGACGGCAGCCTCGACGTCGCGCAGCTCGAGAGCCTGCTCGGCCCGCGCACCCGACTGCTCGCGTTCACCCACGTCTCGAACGTCCTCGGTACGATCAACCCCGTCGCCGAGATCACGGCGATGGCCCGCGCCCGCGGCATCACCACGCTGGTCGACGGCGCCCAGGGCGTGCCCCATGGCCCCGTCGACGTCGCGAGCCTCGGCTGCGATTTCTACGCCTTCTCCGGCCACAAGCTCTTCGGCCCGAGCGGCGCCGGCGTGCTCTGGGGACGGCACGCGATCCTCGACGCCATGCCGCCCTTCCTCGGCGGCGGCGACATGATCGAGCGCGTGTCGTTCAAGGGAACGACCTATGCCCGCGCGCCCGAGCGCTTCGAAGCGGGCACGCCCGACATCGCATCCGTCATCGGGCTCGGCGCGGCGATCGACTATCTCGAAGGCATCGGCATGGCGAACATCGCGGCCTGGGAGCACGCGCTCCTCGTTCATGCGACCGAGGCGCTCTCGAAGGTCCCGGGACTGCGCATCATCGGCACCGCGAAGGAGAAGGCCGCCGTCGTCGCGTTCGTCCTCGACGGCGTGCATCCGCACGACATCGGCACCGTCCTCGACGGCGAGGGCATCGCGATCCGCGCCGGCCACCACTGCGCACAGCCCTTGATGGAGCATCTCGGCCTGCCCGCGACGGCCCGCGCCTCCTTCGCCTTCTACAACACCCCCGCCGAGATCGACCGCCTCGTCGCGGCGCTCGAGAAGACGCGGGACCTGTTTGCCTGAGGCCGATCGACCCGCGGCCCGAGGCGCTGCGCAAGGCGGCCCGAGGATGGATGAATGGACGATTTGAGAGAGCTCTACCAGGCGACGATCCTGGAACACAACAAAGAGCCGCGAAACTTCGGGAAGCTCGAGAACGCGACCCACGAAGCCGACGGCCACAATCCGCTCTGCGGCGATTCGCTGACGCTCTACGCACGCGTCGACGAAGGCGGCCGTGTCGTCGACGTCGCCTTCCAGGGCTCGGGCTGCGCGATCTCGAAAGCGTCGGCGTCGCTGATGACCGAGGCCGTGAAGGGCAAGACGATCGGCGAGATCGAGGTCGCCTTCGGGCGCTTCCATGCCCTGCTGACCGCACCGCCCGGCGAATCGCCTTCGACGGAGGGGCTCGGCAAGCTCGCCGTCTTCTCGGGCGTGCGCGAATACCCCGCGCGGGTCAAGTGCGCGACGCTCGCCTGGCACGCGCTGCAGGCCGCCCTCGATGCGAAGGGCGAGACGGCGAAGACGGAATGAGCGCGAAGCGGGAAATCCGCCGAGCAGCGCCGCGCGCGCGATCGGCGGCTCGCGCTTCGGGCTCGCTTCGCAGAGGAGCGGCGCGATGTTGAAATGGCTTCGCGGCAAACGGGACGACGAACGGCGGGATTCCCGGCGCGAAGAGCCGGGAAGCGCGCAGCGAGAGATGGAGAAGACGATGTCGGACGAACAGGCAATGGACGGGGGATCGGACGCCGCAGACGCGATCGGCGCAGGCGGCGACGGGGGCAACAAGAACCTCTCGCCCGCGATGCAGATTCGCGATCGGATCATCGCGGTCTTGAAGACCGTCTACGATCCCGAGATTCCGGTCGACATCTACGAGCTCGGGCTGGTCTACGGCGTCGACGTGAACGACGGCGGCGAGGTGCACGTCACGATGACGCTGACCTCGCCGATGTGCCCCGTCGCGGAGTCCCTGCCGCCCGAGGTCGAGGAGAAGGTACGGGGCGTGATCGGCGTCAAGGAGGTCGCGCTCGATCTCGTCTGGGATCCGCCGTGGAGCATGGACATGATGTCCGACTCCGCGCGCCTCGAACTGAACCTGATGTGATCGCGTGACGCGTTGACGGGACTCGCTCTCGCGTCGTTCCTCGCTTTCGGCGCGCTGCTCGTCCTGTTCGGCGCGAACAGCAGCGAGCTCATCGAGGCGCAGGGGCTCGGCTATGCCGACCTCGGGCTGCTCGGATCGTGCCTCTCGCTCGGACTCGGGGTCGGCATCGTGATCGCCGGTCCGCTCGTCGACCGCTGGCCGCGCCGAGCCCTCTACGTCGCGGCTTGCGCGAGCGTCGCCGCGGCCTGTCTCGTCCTGGGCCCCGAGACGGACTTCCGCCGCCTTCTGGCATCGACGATCGTGATCGGATTCGGTGCGGGTTTCTACGAGACCGTGCTCAACGCGCTCATCGTGGAGACCCACGGCGATGCCGCCCCGCGGCGACTGGTCTTCATCCATTCGGCGGCGACGCTGTCGGCGGCGCTGACGCCGCTGTTCTTCGATGCGCTGCGCCACCCCGGCCCGGTCTTCGATTTCCTCGCGCTGCCCGGCCTGCCGGACCTCGCCTGGTACGACACCTTCCGCGTCGCCGGCGCGCTCCATCTCCTGCTGATCGTGGCCGCCGCGCGGGTCCCGATGCCGGCGCGCCGACGCGAGGCGCGCGCTTCGGAAAACGGAAGCCGGATCGTCTCCGAGGACCGCATCGCCTTCGTCGCGATCTGCATCGCGACGTTCGCCTACGTCGGCGTCGAGTCCGCCCTGACCCTCTTCGTCGCAGACCATGCGCGCACGGATCTCGGCCTCGACGCCTCGCGCGCCGCCCGCACGATCAGCGGCTTCTGGAGCGGACTCCTGATCGGGCGCCTCGCGGTCGGCCTCTCGCCGCGCGCGCCCGGGGCGGGAACGACCGCGAGGCGCCCGATCAGG
>CAUJGH010000556.1 GCA_963169575.1 Myxococcota bacterium
GGTCGAGCCAGACGAAGACGCCGAGTCCGATCATCACCAGGCCGACCGCGCGATCCGCCAGAACCGACAGCGACGAGGGGAGCGCGCGGCCGACGGCGAGCAGGACCAGGCCGGCGGCGAGGATCACCAGGCCGTGTCCGATCGACCAGCGCAGGCCCGCTCGCGCGCCCTCGACCGCGCTGCGGCCCCGGGTCGCGAAGACCGAGAGCGCCATGACGTGGTCGGCGTCGAAGGCGTGGATCAAGCCGAGGCCGAACGCGAGTGCGAGCCAGCCGAGCCCTGAGGCGGGATCGAGCGACGAGCCGCCATCCGAAGCCGCGACCGTCAGGGTCGCCGAGCCGGCGAACGAAGCGAGGAGATCGATCGGGTGCGACAGGTCCAAGCGGCGAATCCCTCGTTCACGGCGGCCGGGCCGCCGCGTTCCGCCGGAGCGGTCGAACCGAACGTAGCTCCTCCGCCCGCGCAGCGGCCGTCCCGCGCTCCGCCCAGACGGGCCGCGCTCACGCCATCTTCTGGATCACGTCCTCGGCATAGCGCTTGAGCCCGTCGATCTTCTTGTCGAGCTCGCCCGTGATCCCGTGATAGAAGGCCCAGGGCATCGTCAGGATGTGGGTCACACCCCCGTCGCCGAGCTTGCGGTACGCATCGATGCCATGCGCGTCCGACGCGCTCGCCAGGACGTCGAACGCTTCGCTGCGGCCCGCGGCGCGGCGATAACCGCGGATCTTCTCGATCGAGGCGATGATGTCGGCGCTCGTCTGCAGATCGGAGAGCCAGCCGTCGTTGCGGGCCGCACGCTTCAGCGCCATGTCCGAGATGCCGCCGACCCAGACGGGGATCGGCGCGGTCGGGACGGGCGGCGTCATCTTGAGGCGCTCGCAGCGGTAGAACTCGCCCTCGAAGCTGAACATCTCGCCGCTCCAGAGCTTCTTCATCAGCGTCAGCATCTCGTCGGCGCGCCGACCGCGGCGCTCGAACTCCTGGCCGACGAGCTGGAACTCGACCTTCGACCAGCCGACGCCGATCGTCAGCGTGATGCGATCGTTCGAGAGCGCCGCAGCGGTCGCGATCTGCTTGGCGGCGAGATAGGGGTTCCGCATCGGGAGGACGAAGGCGTTGGTCGTGAAGCGGAGGTTCTTCGTGACGGCCGAGAGCGTTCCGGCCGTGACCCAGGGATCGGGGAACTCGGTCGTCTCGTCGTAACGACGGACGCCGTCTTCCGTATACGGGTAGGGCGTGTCGAGCGTCTCGGGATAGACGGCGTGATCGGAGAAACCGATCGCCGCATAGCCCGCTTCGTCGGCGGCCTTCGCGAGGGGGATCAGATGCGCCGGGGGTTGAAAGGCGCCCGAGATCACGAACTTCATCGACTCTCCTCGGCCGAGAGCGAGCCGCGCTGGGAGCGACGCCCGGTCGGCGGATCGTTGCGGCGGCGCTAGGCCGGGCGCGGGGTGAAATGGATCAGGGTCTCGCGGCCCAGATCCTCGAAGCGGGCTTCGACCGGCAGACCGACGGAGACCGCCTCGGGCGCGCAGCCGACGATGCGGGTCGTCATGCGCGGGCCCTCTTCGAGCTCGACGGCGGCGATGACGAGCGGGAGCTGGCTCTGCTGCGCGGGATCGAGGCCGACGCGGTCGACGGTGTAGGAGTAGATCGTTCCGCGGCCGGAGACGGCCTCCCATCGCCAGTCGTCGCCGAGACAGACGGGACAGCGCGAGCGGGGATAGAAGAAGAAGCCGTCGCGCGGGCAGCGCTGCAGGACGAGGCGTCCCTCGCGCGCGGCATCGAAGAAAGGCGCGGCGAGCGGGATGCGCCGCGGGATCGGCCGGCCGTTCTCGGCATAGGGCTGTTCGACGCGCATCAGGCACCCTCCAGGACGAGACCGACGTTCGCGGCCATCAATCCGCCGACGCCGGTCACGTAGGCGAGATCGCATTTGCGCAGCTGGACGTCGCCCGCGCGGCCCTGGATCTGGCGCAGCGCGTCGAGGACGTGGGAGAGGCCGCCCGCCGATCCGCCCTGGCCCATGCCGAGCTGGCCGCCGTGGGTATTGAGTGGCCAGTCGCCGCTGAAACGCAGGTCGTGCTCCTCGACGAAACGGCCGCCCTGCCCCTTCGCAGCGAAGCCGGCGTCTTCGATCGTGAGCAGGACCGTGATCGTGAAGCAGTCGTAGAACGAGGCGAGATCGATGCGCCTTCGATCCGCGCCCGCCATCGCGAACGCGCGATCCGCCGAGGCCTTCGCCGGCGTGACCGTCATGTCGGGCATGTAGGTCACCGTCTTGTGGGTCACGCACTCGCCGTAGCCCGAAACGAAGACCGGGCGATGCCGCAGCTTCTTCGCCCGCTCGGCCGACGTCACGACGACCGCTCCGCCGCCGAAGCACGGCATCACCATCTCGAGCAGATGGATCGGATCGCACACCATCGGCGAGCGCAGCACGTCCTCGACCGTGATCGGCTTGTCGCGAAAGACGGCCTTCGGGTTCTTCTGGGCGTTGTCGCGCTCGTGGACCGCGATCTTGGCGAGGGTCTCGGGCCGGACGCCGTACTGCGACATGTACCGGGTCGCGACCATCGCGAAGGAGGAGGTCGCGGCGACGAGGCCGTAGGGGATGTCGAACTGGCTCTGCGGCGAACCCCAGGCATCGCCCATCAGATAGGCCGGCATCACCATCTTGCGCGAGTCCGCCCCGCCCTCGATCGGCGCCGGCGTCGAGGGGACGAGCACGAGCACCGTATTCGCGACGCCGACCTCGATCGCCGCCGCCGCGCGCCAGATCATGCCCGCGGAGGTCGCGCCGCCGATGTCGACGACCTCGTTGAAGCTGCTCTGGATCCCGAGATATTCGGCGAGGGCGAGCGAGGGAAAGAGCGGCGACTCCTGCAGCCCGCCGATCACGAGCCCGTCGACCTCGCTCTTCTCGATGCCCGCATCGGCGAGCGCCTCGGCCGCGAGCGCGGCGCAGGCCTCCATGCCGAACATCGGACGATCCCATTTGCGCTGGGGGGCCCATTCGGTGTAGCCGACCAGGGCGGCGGCGCGTTTGCCCATCTCGATCTCCTCTCGAGCGACCCGCTTGCTAGGCCGGAAGTACGCCGCGCTCGTCCCGAAGCCGGACCGGCAGCGATGTCAATCCACAGGCGAAGGCCGGGGCATGCAGCTTCAGCGGCTCGTCGTTCGCGCGCTCGAGCCCGGGCAGCCGGTCGAGGATCGCCTCGAAGGCGCAGCGCAGCTCGAGGCGCGCGATGTTGGCCCCCATGCAGAAATGCGTGCCGATGCCGAAGGCGACGTGGGGATTCGGCGAGCGCCCGATGTCGAAGCGCTGCGGATCGCGGAAGACTTCCTCGTCCCGATTCGCCGCGGCGTACATCAGGAGCACCTGCTGGCCGGCGCGAATCTTCTTGCCGCGCAGCTCGACGTCGACCGTCGCGGTCCGCCGCATGTTGAGCAGCGGCGTCACCCAGCGGACCATCTCCTCGATCGCGACGGGCAGCAGCGAGCGGTCGGCGCGCAGCCGCTCGAATTGATCGGGATGTTGGAGCAGCGCGAGGGTCCCGCCCGCGATGACGTGGCGGGTCGTGTCGCTTCCGCCGTTCAGGAAAAGCAGCGACTCGGAGGCGAGCTCCTGGTCGCTGCGCGGTACGGAGCCGTCCGCGGCGCCGGCGACGATGCGCGAGAACCAGTCCGCGCCGAGCTTCTGCCGGCGCTGCGCGACCACGCCGTGGGCCTCCTCGAAATACGCCGTCGCGACCTGCATCATCGCATCGCTGTGGTATCGGGGGCCGCCGCCGGCCGCCATCGTGATCTCGGCGATCCGCGCATAACGCGGCCAGTCGGCCTCGGCGAGGCCGAGCATCTCGACGATGAAGCGGACCGGGAGCGGAATCGCGATCTCCTTCACGAGATCGAACTCCTTCCGCCCAGCGAGCCCGTCGAAGATCTCGCCGACGATGCGCTGCATGCGCGGGACGAAATTCTTCGCACCGCGCGGCGTGATCTCCTTCTGGAAGAGGCGGCGGAAGGCGACGTGCTTCGGATCGTCGTTGTCGATCATCGAGCCGGAGCCGTTGGTGTTCGGCCGGGAGCCCGCGGCGCTCGAGAAACGCTCGGGATCGCGGGAGATGGCGACGATGTCCGCATGGCGCGAGATGCCCCAGAGCGCGTTCGTCTCGTCCCAGTAGACGGGCTCGTTCTCGCGGAGCCAGGCGTAGGTCGGCTGCGGATCGGCTTCGTAGAGAGCGTGGTCGAGCAGATCGATCGAGCGGGGGGCAGGACTGGACACGGATCGTCACCTTCGAAGGGCCCGGGCAGCAGGTTCGCCGGGGCGGGCCTCGGATCCTAGATCGAAGGAAGCGTCTTTGCCGCCTCCCGGCTCCCTGTCCCGGGCGGCACGGCACGAATCTCGCGCTGCATCGCCGGGCCGGCCCCCGATGCCATCGCCCTCAGCCGACTTCCCACTCGCTCTCGTCCTCTTCCGCCTCGGCCTGCCCGGGCGGGAGCGGCGCGTCGAAGATGGCGCGGCGGCGAGCATCGAAGGGCGGAGCGGGGACCGGCGAGAGCGCGTTGAGCCGGTCGATCAGCGAGCGCAGCCGTCCGATCGCCCGGCGATTGAAATGGAGCCGGAGCCGCGGGAGATGGGGCATCTCGCTTTCGTCGCTCGAGGTCGCGGCCGCCCGTTCGATCCGGCCCGACTCGAGCAGGCCGGCGAACTCGTCGTTGAGGGCCTCGAGCTCGCGATCGTCGGGGGCGACGTGCAGCCGCAGCACGAGGCGCCCGTCGACGTAGCGACTCGAATGGTAGTTGCGGTAGAAGCCCTCGATCTCCTCGACCGCGCGATCGACCGAGTCGGTCACGCAGAAGAGGTTGAGGTCGGCGGGATCGATCAGCCCGCGATCGGCGAGATGGGTCGTGACGTAGTCGTACCAATCCCGCCAATAGCTTCCGCCCGGCTCGTCGACGAAGACGATCGGCACCATCTCGCTCTTGCCCGTCTGGATCAGGGTCAGCGCCTCGAAGCCCTCGTCGTGGGTCCCGAAGCCGCCCGGGAAGAGCGCGATCGCATGGGCTTCCTTGACGAAGACGACCTTGCGCGAGAAGAAATAACGGAAGTTGATGAGCTTCGGATCGCCTGCGATCGTGACGTTCGCCTGCTGCTCGAAGGGCAGGCGGATGTTGACGCCGAACGAGGCGTCGCGACCGGCGCCGCCCTGGGCCGCGCCCATGATGCCGTCGCCCGCGCCCGTGATCACCATCCAGCCCGCGCGCACGATCCGCTCGGAGAATTCCGTCGCCTGGACGTAGTCCGGATGGACGGGCTTCGTCCGCGCGCTGCCGAAGACCGCGACCTTCCGGATCGCCGCGTAGGGCTTGAAGACGCGGAAGGCGTGGCGCAGCTCCTTGAGGGCGCTGTTGACGAGCTTCAGCTCCGAGCGCGAAGTCCCGTCGCGCAGCAGGTTCAGCCCCGTCACGAGGATCTGGCGCGCGAGCTCGACGTCCGCCGGATGCGTCGACTCTCGGCGCGCCGCGGCGAGCAGCGCATCGATCTGATCGTTGAGCTCGGGGATCGGCAGCTGATAGGGGCGGCGGGGAGAAGAAGCCATCGGGGCGGCAGCATAGCGGGGCGCCCCGCTCGAGTCGCGCTGCTCGCATCGATCGAATCGTTCGGGCCGATCCGCTCAGACGGGCTTCAGCATCTCGAGCATCCGCGCCATCTGCGCCTGCACCGTCTGGATCGCCTTCAGCGGCCGCAGCATGACCTTGAAGTCGGCGATCCGCCCCGCCTCGTTCCAGCGGATCAGATCGACACCGTTGACCAGGATCCCGTCGATCTCCGTCTCGAACTCGAGCAGCGCGTCGCGCTCGCCGACGATCTCGCGCACGTACCGGAATGGCCGCTCCCCGGCGAGCACCCGGAACGCGCCCATCAGGTAGAGCTTCGCGAGCACCGGCCCACGCTGGGGCGAATGCACGACCGGCGAATGAAATACGACGTCGGCGGCGAGCAGCGCGTCGAGTGCCGCTTCGGACGGACTGCGGACGATCGCATGCCAGGCCTCGAGCCCTTTTTCCGCGATCGTCGTCTGCCCTGAATCGTTCATCCCATCCTCCGCCGCATCTCGACGGCCGTATACGTCGACACACCGTACGGAACCAGATAGGTCATGCCCATCTTCATCCAGTCGAGCGGGCCGAGGCTCCCGGAGAGAAACCGATCCGTGTAGTTGATCGCGACGAGCAGCGTTCCGACGACGGCTGCGACGCGCAGCGCGCGCTGGACGATCGCCGACTCGCGAGCGACTGCGAGCCAGCTCGCCCGAGATCGATTCTCCGGACTCGCGTTCATGTCCCTGCCCCCGATCCGGCTCGCCGGAATCCGCGCGAGCCGGCATCCTACTCGCCATGCTCCCGCTCGTCTATTACGCGATCCCGGTCTTTCTCGGGCTGCTCCTGCTCGAGCGTGCGCGACTGGCGCGCATCGCCGAATCGGCTCGCCGGCCCGGGGGCGCCGCCCCGCCGCCCCCCAGCCATCGCGGCTATTTCGGCCCCGACACGCGCGCGAGCCTGCTCATGGGCGGCGCCAACGCGCTGATCTCGGCGGGCGTCGGCGTCTTCACCCTCGCCCTCTACTTCCATCTCTACGAGCGGCGCCTGTTCGAGCTCGGGACCGGCTGGAAAGCGTTCGTGCTGCTCTTCTTCGCAGAAGACCTGACCTACTACGCCTGGCACCGCGCCTCCCACGAGATCCGCCTGCTCTGGGCCGCCCACGAAAACCACCACTCGAGCCAGTACTTCAATCTCTCGACCGCGCTCCGCCAGTCCTGGACGACGCCGCTGACGGTGCCGCTCTTCTACGTCTGGCTGCCCTTCGCCGGCTTCCATCCGGCGATGATCGCGACCCAGATCTCGATCAGCCTGATCTACCAGTTCTGGATCCATACCGAGCTGATCGACCGCATGCCGCGCTGGTTCGAAGCGATCTTCAATACCCCGTCGCACCACCGCGTCCACCACGGCGCGAACGTCGACTATCTCGACCGCAACCACGCGGGCATCCTGATCGTCTGGGATCGCCTGTTCGGCACCTTCGCGCCGGAGCGCGAACGGCCGACCTACGGCCTCACGAAGAACATCGAGACCTACTCGCCCCTGCGGATCGCCTTCCACGAATGGATCGCGATGTTCCGCGCGGCCCTGCGCCCCGGCGCGCTCACGACCCGGCTAGCCTACGTCTTCGCGCCCCCCGGCTGGAGCCCCGATGGCTCGACGAAGACGGCGAGCCAGCTGCGCGCAGAGCGCGCCGCGGAGGCGGGGCACGGGGCGTGAAACGCCGAGGGCGGGCGAACGCCGCTGCGTCCACCCGCCCTCGTATCTGTTTCCGCTTCGGGATCGGCTTCTCGTTCGAAGCACTGCCCGATCCGGAGATCGTTCGAAACGTCAGTTCGGACCCGGATCACCGCCCGGGAAGCCCCCGCCGCCCGGGAACGGATCCCCGCCCGGCGGCGGCTCGATCACGCGGAACTTGCCGCCGAGACAGCCGGCGCCGATCGTCGTGCAGGGGTTGCGCTGTGCGAGCGGCAGTCCCGGCGGCCCCGAACCGGGGCCTCCGGCGTTGGTCGCCCCGACGTTCGATCCGCCCGGGCCCGCAGCACCGACCGGCGGCAGCGGATCGATCAGGCTCGCCGGATCGATCGCGGGACCCGCATCGGCGAGAGCCGGGGCGCCCGCAAGCAGCGGAATGCGATCGGAGTGGCCGGGGGCCGCGAACATCGCCTCGCGCGGATGCGCGATGATGCAGTCTCCGGGTCCTGCAGTCGCACCCTGGGCGCGGCGAGCGACCTCGACCGGCTTCGCCCAGTCGCAGAGCATCGCGTAGGCGCCGGCCTTCTCGCGCAGGATGCGGGCCTCGCGATCGCCGCCAAGAACGACGCTCGAGGCATCGAGGGCGACGAGCTCGACGGGAACGCCGTGCTTGCGCGGATCCACGACACGCACCGCGCCGTCTTCGAGGGTGACCCGGGGCTGGCCGGCAGCGTTGAGATCGACCTTCGCGCGGCTCTTCTCGGCGAGCTGCGCGAGCACCTCGTCGTGCCAGATCCCGGCGCTCGAGCCGGGTCCCGTCTGGATGCTCTCGCCGAGCTGGATCGGATCCCCGATCTGGACCGCGCGAGCCTGGCCGTCGAGCCCGATCGCCTCGATCGCGTCGACGCCGGGCCGGTCGGGGAACGCCAGCCGCTTCTCGAGCGCGGTCAGCGGCGGCGGCGCGGCCCGGCCGCTCAGCCGGGCCTGCACCGCGATCACCTCGCCCATCACCCGCGGTGCGCGCGCGACGTCGGCCGGGGTGGCGTCGAAGATCGCGGTGATCGCGGCGCGCGGGCCGTGGCGATCGGCGGCGGCCGCGTGCCAGCCGGCGTCGCTCGACCACAGCTGCACGAAGTACACCGCGAGATCGGTCTTGGTCGGGAAGTGGTTGTAGAAGGTCGCCTCGGAGACGTCGGCGGCCTCGGCCAGCTCGCGGACGTTGATCTCCTCCAGCGGGCGCTCGGCCAGCCGCTCGCGCAGCGCGGTCAGGAGCGCGAGGCGGGTCTGCGCCAGCTTGCGGTCACGGCGTCCGTCGGTCACGAATATATAGTTAGCTCTAAAATTATAGTTGTCTACAGAATTTGCGTGGCAGATCCCGCCGCATCGATGCAAGTGCATGATTCAATGGAGCATTGCCGTGGTATCGTGGGTGTCTTGTCGTCCGCTCCGACTCCCACGGCACCGCATCCGGGCGAGGGCTGGCGGGTCGTCGGCGGGATCGGCGCCCTCGGCCTCCTGGGGTTCGCGGCGCTGCTCGCGACCGCGCCGCCGCCCGATCCGATGCCGGCCCACCCGCTGCGGGCGATCGGCGGCGGCCTGTGCCTCCTGGCCGTCGTGGTCGCGGCCACCGCGACCGAGCTCTTGCGCGGCGACGCGCGCCGGCGCCCGTTCATCTCCGAGGTGCTGGCCGCGTTTCGCCGCCAGGGCCGCGACGCGCCGCGATCGTGGGCCGGGTGGACCGGCTCGCTGATCGCCAACGCGCTGATGCTGTTCGGCGCGATGGTGTTCCTGCTCGACGCGCTCCGCCTCGACGGCGCGCTCCGCCTCGC
>CAUJGH010000557.1 GCA_963169575.1 Myxococcota bacterium
GACCCGGCGATTCACGCGCTTGGCATCGACCCGCTCGGCGAAATCGAAGAGGCTCGTGAAGGGGCCGCCCGTCTCGCGCGCCTCGAGGATCGCCTCGATCGCCCCCGCACCGACGTTCTTGATGCCCGCGAAGCCGAACCGGATCGCCCCGTCGACGACGCCGAAATCCTGCAGCGACTCGTTCACGTCGGGAGGCAGGATCTCGATCGCGTTCTCGCGCACGTGGGCGATGTAGCGGGAGAGCCGGTCGTGGTTCGCCGATTCGATCGTCAGGACCGAGGCGAGGAATTCCGCCGGATGATTCGCCTTGAGATAGGCGGTCTGATAGGTGATGTAGGCGTACGCCGTCGAATGGGCCTTCGGGAAGCCATAGCCGGCGAACTCCACGATGAGATCGAAGACGCGTCCAGCCTCGGCGCCGTCGATGCCGGCGGCAACGCTGCCGTCGACGAAACGGCTGCGCTGCTTCTGCATCTCCTCGGCCTTCTTCTTCCCCATCGCGCGGCGGAGCAGATCCGCTTCGCCGAGGCTGTAGCCCGCCATCTTCTGGGCGATCTGGAGGACCTGATCCTGATAGACGATGACGCCGAGCGTCTCCTCCGTCAGGTCGACGATCGCCGGATGCAGATATTCGATCTTCGTCTCGCCCGTCTTGCGGGCGACGTAGTCGTCGACCATGCCCGCCTGCAGCGGACCGGGCCGATAGAGCGCGACGAGTGGGATGATCTCGCGGAACGTTCGCGGCTTCAGCTTGAGGACGAGGTCGGTCATGCCCGAGGATTCGACCTGGAACACGCCCTCGGTATCCCCTTCGCAGAGCAGGTCGTAAGCCTTCGGATCGTCGATCGGGATGGCGTTGACGTCGAAGGACTCGAGGCCGGGCTTCTTCCGGATCATGCGCTCCGCGTCGGCCATCAGCGTCAACGTCTTCAGCCCGAGGAAGTCGAATTTGATCAGCCCGACCTTCTCGACGCAGCCCATGTTGTACTGGGTCATGACGTCGCCGGACTTCGGATCCTTGTAGAGCGGAACCATCTCGATCAGCGGGCGCGTTCCGATGACGACGCCGGCCGCGTGCTTCGAGGCGTGCCGCATGAGCCCCTCGAGATTGCGGGCCGTCTCGAGCAGCCGGCGGACCTGGGAGTCCGACTCCATCAGCGTGCGCAGCTCCGGCGACTGGTTGATCGCGTCGTCGAGCTTGATGCCGAGGACGTCGGGAATCAGCTTCGCGATCCGGTCGACGTCGCCGAAGGACATCCCGAGCACGCGGCCCACGTCCCGGATCGCCGCCTTCGCCTGCAGCGTCCCGAAGGTCACGATCTGCGCGACCTTCATCGCGTCGTAGCGCCCATCGAGCGAATCGCTCTCGGGGACATCCCCGTCGTATTTGTCCGCGACGTAACGGATCACCTGCTCGCGGCCCCGCATGCAGAAATCGACGTCGATGTCGGGCATCGAGATGCGCTCGGGATTGAGGAAGCGCTCGAAGATGATGTCGTACTCGATCGGATCGACGTTCGTGATGTTCATGCCGTACGCGACGAGACTGCCGGCCGAGCTGCCGCGGCCGGGGCCGACCGGGATGCCGTTCTTCTTCGCGTAGTTGATGAAATCGGCGACGATCAGGAAGTAGCCGGGAAAGCCCATCTTCTTGATGACCGAGAGCTCGTGCTCGAGACGCGCGGCATAGACCTGCTTCGATCCCTCGAAGGGCTCGTCCGGCGCCATCGAGAGCTTGGTCCGCAGGCCGCTCCAGGCCTGCTCGTCCATCACCTGATCGAGGGTCTTCCCGGTCGGCACCTGGAAGTCGGGCATGTGGTATTCGCCCATGGGAATCTCGACGTCGCAGCGCTCGGCGATCTCGAGCGTCGCCTCGACGGCCTTGGGCAGATCGTGGAAGACCTGCCGCATCTCGTCGCCATCCTTGACGTAGAAGCCGTGGCCGTCGAATCGGAAGCGCTTCTCGTCGGCGACGTTGGCGGCGGTTCCGACGCAGAGCAGCAGGTCGTGGTCCTCGTGATGATGGGACTCGAGGTAATGCGCGTCGTTGGTCGCGACGAGCGGAACCCCGAGGTCCTGGCTCATCTTGACGAGCTCCTGGTTCACGATCTCCTGGGCGGGGATGCCGTGGCGCTGGATCTCGAGGTAGGAGCGGTCGCCGAACAGGCGCTGAAAGTCCTGGGCCAGGGTCCAGGCCCGGTCGGGCTCGTTGGCGAGCACGGCGCGCGGCACGGGCGCCGAGAGGCAGCCCGAGGTGCAGATGAGGCCCTGGTGGTGGCGCTCGAGCAGCTGCCAGTCGATGCGCGGCTTGTAGTAGAAGCCCTCGAGGTAGGCCTTCGAGACGAGCTTGATGAGGTTCTGGTAGCCCTGCGCGTCCATCGCGAGCAGGAGCAGGTGGTTGATCGCGTCGAAGCCGGTGTCCTCGCGCGGCTTCTTCTCGCGGTCGAAACGCGAGCCGCCGGCGAAGTAGACCTCGCAGCCGATGATCGGCTTGACGCCGTTCGCACGCGCCTTCTCGTAGAACTCGACCGTCCCGAACAAGTTGCCGTGATCGGTCTGGGCGACGGCCGGCATGTTCGCCGCCTTCGCGCGGGCGAAGAGCGGATTGTGCTTGATCGCGCCGTCGAGCAGCGAGTACTGCGTATGCAGATGCAGATGGACGAAGGGCGCGGGCAACGCGCTATTCCCATTCGATCGTGGCGGGCGGCTTGCTCGAGATGTCGTAGACCACCCGGTTGATGCCCTTGACCTCGTTGATGATGCGGCGCGCGATGCGCCCGAGGACGTCGTACGGGATCTGGGCGACGTCGGCCGTCATCGCGTCGGTCGAGGTCACGCAGCGCAGCGCCACCACGTTCTCGTAGGTCCGCCCGTCGCCCATGACACCGACGCTCTGCACCGGCAGGAAGACGACCAGCGCCTGCCAGATCGAGTCGTAGAGGCCCGCGGCGCGGATCTCCTCGATCAGGATCGCGTCGGCCTCTCGCAAGGGTTCGAGCCGCGTGCGCGTCACCTCGCCGAGGATGCGAATGCCGAGGCCCGGCCCCGGGAAGGGATGCCGGCCGAGCACCCGCGCCGGCAATCCGAGCTCGCGGCCGACCGCGCGCACTTCGTCCTTGAACAGCTCGCGCAGCGGCTCGACGAGGCCGAGCTTCATGTCCTCGGGCAGGCCGCCGACGTTGTGGTGGGTCTTGATCGTGACGGATTTGCCCTTGACCGACACGCTCTCGATCACGTCGGGATAGAGCGTGCCCTGCACGAGGAATTCGGCGCCCCCGATCTTCGCGGCCTCGTTCTCGAAGACCTCGATGAAGAGATTGCCGATGATCTTGCGCTTCTTCTCGGGATCGCTGATCCCGGCCAGCGCCGAGAGAAATCGCTCCGATGCGTCGACGGACACGAGCCGGATCCCGAGCGCTTCCCCGAAGAGCTTCTCGACCTCGGCGCGCTCGTTCTTCCGCATCATGCCGTGATCGACGAAGATGCAGGTCAGCTGATCGCCGATCGCGCGGTGGACGAGCGCCGCGGCAACGGAGGAATCGACGCCCCCGGAAAGGCCGCAGACCGCCCGCGCCGAACCGACCTGACGCCGGATCGAGTCGAGGGTGTCGTCGACGACCGCGGACAACGTCCAGGTCGGT
>CAUJGH010000558.1 GCA_963169575.1 Myxococcota bacterium
GGGCGCGCCGGCACCGGCGCCGCGTGCGGCGGTCGGTGATGCGGATGGCGACGGCGTGCTCGATCCGAACGATGCGTGCCCCGGCACGCTCGCTGCGGCGCGCGTGGATCGCCGCGGCTGCTGGACGCTCGAAGGGCTCCAGTTCGCGGTGAACAGCGCCGACATCGACCGGCGCTACACGACGATGCTGCACGAGGCGATCGACGTCCTGAAGGCGAACCCCGACGTCCAGATCAGCGTCGACGGCCACACCGATTCGGACGGCTCCGACGCCTACAACCAGTCGCTCTCCGAGCGGCGGGCGGCGAGCGTGCTGCAGTACTTCGCTACGGAAGGCGGGCTCCCGGCGAGCCGCTTCGTGTCGAAGGGCTACGGCGAATCGCGACCGGCGGCGCCGAACGACACGCGCGAGAACAAGGCGCTCAATCGCCGCGTCGAGCTGACGATCGTCGACTGATCCGTCGGGCGACGAGAACGAACGGGGCCCGGAGATCGCGAGATCTCCGGGCCCTTTCGTTTTGCGGAGCGTTCGTGCGGAGCGTTCGGCGAGCGTGCTTCAGCCGAGCGGATCGCCCAGCCAGATCTCGGGTGTCGTCTCGAAGCTCTGCTGGCCCGTCGAGAGGAAGAGGATGCCTTCACTGATCGTGAGCGACCAGCGCAGCTGACGCTCCGCCGAGGCGGCGAGATCCTGGACGAAGCGATCCTCGACGAAGAGCACCGAGAGGTTCTTCGGCGGGTCGACGAGGGGCTCGAGCTCGGCCTTCTTCCAGCGCCAGCAACCGTCGCCGAAGGCGATCAGCGTCGCGCGCTCGGCGTGGCGTGCGGCCTTGACCATCCGCTTCATTTCCGGCTGCCCGACCTCGATCCATTCGATCGTCCGGCCATCGCCCGAACGGGTCCAGAGATCCGGCTCGTCGGTCGCGGAAATGCCCCGGCCGAACTCGAGATCCTCCGAGTAGCGAAGCCCGTAGGCGAGCAGTCGCACGAGCGTTCGCTCCAGCGTCTCGGAAGGATGCTGCGCGATCGAGAGCGAACGCTCGGCGTAGAGGCCGCGATCGACGTTCGCGAGCTCGAGATGGACCCGGTAGATCGTCGCGCCGCGCGCCATGGCGGCGAGCTTCGCAGAGGGGAGGGCCCGCCGCGAGGGCGATGCCCGATCGAGCGGAGCGGACGGAGCGGCGAACGACGCCCGGCGCGCGTCTGAGAGGCTTTGAAAATATCGTCTCGGTCGCGGCGCTTGCGGCGGCGGCCCATCTGCGGCGTTGCTCCTCCTCGCCGTAGCTCGCTACGACTCGTCGTCGCGCCTTGCCTCTGGCCCGCCGGCGCTGCGCGTCGCTCGGTCGACGATATCTTCACGGCCTCTGCGCGGAGCGCGCGCCTCACCGCCTCTCAGGCGGAGAGATCCCCCTCGATCGCGCGCTGCAGAACGTGTGCGATCTCGGCGGCCGTACAGGGCTTCGGATTCGTCTCGAGCGACGGATCGGCGAGCACCATCGGGACGAGCGCCGGGATCTGCTCGGGCGAGACGATGCCGGCGAGCGATTCCGGGAGCCCGATGCGCCGGCGCAGCGCGAGGAACCATTCGAGCACGGCTTCGAAATCGCTGCGCGCCTCTGCGAGCTCGAGCGTCCGCGCCAGTCGCCGCATGCGCGCTTCGATCACGGGCCGGTTGTGGACCATGACGTAGGGCAGGAAGATCGCGTTGGCCGTGCCGTGATGGAGGCCGGTGAGCCCGCCGACGGGATGCGAGAGGGCGTGGATCAGGCCGAGGCCCTTCTGGAAGGCCGTCGCGCCCATCGCGGCCGCCATCAGCATGTTCGCGCGTGCGTCGGCGTCGCGGCCGTTCTCGAAGGCACGCGCGAGGTTTTCGGCGACGAGCCGCATGCCTTCGAGGGCGATGCCGTCGGCCATCGGGTGGTAGCCCGGCGCGCACCAGGCCTCGAAGCCGTGCGCGAAGGCGTCCATGCCGGTCGCCGCCGTCAGCATCGGCGGCAGTCCGTAGGTCAGCTCGGGATCCGCGAGCACGATCCGCGGCTGCATGCCCGGATGGAAGATGATCTTCTTGTTGCGGTCGCGCGGATCCTGGATCACCGCCGCCCGCCCGACCTCGGACCCCGTGCCCGCCGTCGTCGGGATCGCGACCGAGGGCAGGATCTTCGCGGCGTCGGCGCGCTTCCAGTTCTCGCCGCGATCTTCGTAGTCCAGCACGCCGCCCGGGTTGGCGGCGAGCAGGGCCACGCATTTGCCGACGTCGAGGGCCGAGCCGCCGCCGATCGAGATGCAGCCGTCCGCGCGGTGGGCCCGGGCCGCGGCGACCGCGGCCTCGACGTGGGCGACGGCGGGATTCGCGCCGATCTCGCTGAAGACGCGGGCCTCGAGTCCGGCCTCGGCGAGGCGCGCGCGCGTCTGCGCGAAGAAGGGCAGGGCGGCGACGCCCGCATCGCTGACGACGAGAGGCCGCGCGATGCCGAGCTCGCGGCATGCGTCCGGCAGCTCGGCGATGCGGCCAGCGCCGAGCCGATAGGCGGTGGGGTAGTTGAAGCTGCCCCGGATCGGTGTCGCGGCCACGGTCGCTCCTCTCGGGTCCGGCGCGGCGCCGCTCAGATCAGCTCGAAATAACGCGCGAGGTCCCAGTCGGAGACCGAGCGCCGGAAGGCCCGCTCCTCCGCTTCGCGCGTC
Source organism: Myxococcota bacterium (assembly GCA_963169575.1). Lineage (GTDB taxonomy): Bacteria > Myxococcota_A > UBA9160 > UBA9160 > UBA4427 > UBA4427. The sequence continues at coordinate 2,680 of CAUJGH010000558.1, forward strand.
GTCGCATGATGGTCGACGAAGGCGTCGCCGAAGATCCGGCGTGCGAGGGCCGATGCGCGCAGCCGCACGCTCGCCTCGGCGAGCGACCCGGGCAGCGCACTCGCCTCCGGCGTCTTCGCATCGTAGGCACTCCCGACGACGGGCTCGCCGGGCTCGAGCCGCTCCTCGATGCCCGCGAGGCCCGCGGCGAGGGCGGCGGCGAGAGCGAGGTAGGGATTCGCGTCGGCCGGTGCGATCCGGAACTCGCTGCGCTGCCCCTCCGGCCCGGCAGGAATCACGCGGATCGCCGTCGTGCGGTTCTCGACGCCCCAGTTCGAAGTGGTCGGCGCCCAGAGACCGGGCACCAGGCGGCGATAGGCGTTGACCGTCGAGCAGACCATCGCGAGCAGCTCGGGCAGGTATTTCACCTGGCCCGCGACGAACTGGCGCATCGTCTCGCTCATCTCGAAGCGCTCGCCCGGGGCGTGGAAGAGGTTGCGGCCCGTCTTCGGATCGGAGAGGGAGACGTGGATATGGCCGCTCTGGCCGGGATAGGCGTCGTTCCACTTCGCCATGAAGGTCGCCATCATGCCCGCGCGCTGGACGAGCACCTTCGCGAAGGTCTTGAAGAGCGCCGCCTTGTCCGCGGCGGCGAGGCCGGGCGCATGCCGGATCGCGGCCTCCAGCACGCCCGGCCCCGTCTCGGTATGCAGCCCTTCGAGGGCGCAGTCGAAGGCCGCCATGTCGTCGAGGAAGGCGTGGTAGAGCTCGGCATGGACGGAGCTGCGCAGGATCGAATAGCCGAACATCCCCGGCGTCGCGGGCTTCAGGTCGCGGTAGCCCTTCGCCCGTACGCTCTCGGGCGTCTCGTCGAAGAGGAAGAACTCGTATTCGAAGGCGGCCTCGACGTCGAAGCCGAGCCGTTTCGCATGCTCGAGCGTCCGTGCGAGGATGCTCCGGGGACACACCGCCGCGTACTCCCCTTCGAACGCCCCGATCAGCAGCAGCGTGTCCTCTTCCCAGGGAATCCGCCGCAGCGTCGAGAGATCGAGCCGAACCGGCGCATCGCGGTAGCCCGTATGCCAGCCGGAGATGCGGGTCTCCGGATGGAGCGCGTCGTGGAGATCCCAGCCGAGCACGACGTCGCAGAAGCCGAAGCCCTTGTCGACGGCGGAGGCGAGCTTGCGGCGATCGACGTACTTCCCGCGCATCACGCCGTCGCCGTCGAAGATGCCGATCTTGAAGAATCGGATGCCCTCGCGCTCGATCCAGTCGTCGAGGGCGGCGGGGGTCGTGACGAGGGCGTGCGTCGTCGGCTTCATCGGGGGCTCCGCGGCCTCTCAGCGAGGCTTCTTGCGTCGGGGCTTCGGCTTCCGGGGCCCATCTCGCGTCGGCTCCTGCCGGAGATGGAAGCTCTTGGGCCGCGTCACGGATCGGAAGCCCAGGCTCGAAAGTGAACACCCGAAGCCCGAATCCTTGACCCCCGTCCAGGCGAGGCCGGGATCGAGGTAGTCGCAGCGATTCACGAAGACCGTGCCCGCCTCGGCGTCCAGCGCGAGGCGCTCGCCGCGCTCGAGATCGGCGGTCCAGATCGAAGCCGTGAGGCCGTAGGGCGAGTCGTTCATCAGCGCGAGGCCCTCGGTCTCGTCCGCGACGCGCATGATCCCGATCGCGGGGCCGAAGGTCTCCTCGCTCATCAGGTCCATCGAATGGTCGACGTCGACGAGCACCTGCGGCGCGACATAGCAGCGCGAGCGCTCGGGCAGCGCGAAGTCGCGGTCGCCGACGAGCTGTTTCGCTCCTGCAGCGATCGCGCTCGCGACCTGGCCGCGCACGAAATCCGCCGACGCGCGGTCGACCATGGGGCCGAGCGTCGTGCTCGGATCCAGCGGATCGCCGACGACGTAGCGGCGCGCGTGGGCGACGAAGGCCTCGACGAATGCGTCGTAGACGGCGTCGGCGACGTAGATCCGCTCGATGCCGCAGCAGCTCTGCCCCGCGTTGTAGAAGGCCCCGTCGACGAGGTTCTCGGCGGCGAAGGCGACGTCGGCGTCCTCGAGCACGAGCGCCGGATCCTTGCCGCCGAGTTCCATGCCGGCGGCGATGAAGTTGTCCTGGGCCAGCGCGCGGTAGACCTCGTGGCCGCCGCGGACCGAGCCCGTGAACGAGACGTAGCCGAGGGCGCGCGTCGCGATCAGGCGCGCCGTCGCCCCATGGTCCATCGGCATCGCCTGGACGAGGCCCGCCGGCGCGCCGGCCTCGAGGAAGGCCCGCTCGAACTGCTCGGCGACGAGTGCGGTCTGCGAGGCGTGCTTGACGAGCACGGCATTGCCGGCGAGCACCGCCGGCACGATCACGTTCACCGCGATCGCGAGCGGATAGTTCCAGGCCGCGATGTCGAGCACGACACCGACCGGCTCGTGGCGGACGAAGCGCCGGAAGCCCGGCTTCGCGGGCAGCACGTCGTCGGCGAGGGCGGCGGGCGCGAGCGCGCAGAGATGCGTCACGCGCTCGACCATCGTGCGCTCGAACTCGGCACGGGACTGGGCGATCGGCTTGCCCATCATGCGCGTGATGGCCTCGGCGTTCGCGTCGAGGCGCGCGGCGTACGCGCGCAGCATGCCCTGGCAGAGGGCGATGCGCGAGGCGAGATCCGATTCGCGAAAGGCCCGGGCGGTGCCGCTCGCGAGGGCGAGCCGCCGGGCGACTTCGTCCTCCCCGAGCAGGTCGAATTCGAAGGCGGGCCGTTCGTCGATGGGACTCGTGATGATCGGCATCAGGCGATCGCGTTTGCGCGCAGGCGCGGCAGCTCGCCATCGGGAATCGGGCGGTCCGTGCGGTAGTTCTCGGCGAGGCAGACGGCGGCGTCGACGACGTTCTGCCGGAACAGCCGGCGCAGGAAGAGGCGATCGGCGAGGCGACCGAGCGGGCCGAGGGGAAGACGATAGGTGAGGGCCGTATGGATCTCGCAGGCGGCCGGATCGCCGGCTGCGGCGGGGCGGAACTCGTAGCGGAAGAAAGCTTCGGCGAAGGGTCGCGCGGGCCGGTCGCCCCGCGCGTCCCGGCGATGGAGTCGCAGGGTCATGCCGCGGCCTTCGTCCCAGGCGACGACGGTCTCGTTCATCGGGCCGAATTGGCGATGGGTGACGATGCGACTCGCCCCGAGTCCCTCCGTCGCCGCCGTCGTCACGACGCAATCCGACAAGCCGGGGACGTAGTCCTTCGCGCGGCCGAGGTCCCGCATCTTCTGCCAGCAGGCCTCGATCGGGAGCGGGATCGCAGCGGCCCCGCGGACGGTCGTCGACATCCTCATCCTCCGGTGGTGCGCGAGTCCGGCTTCCGCGTCGATCTCGGCAGCGACCGGGCCCCATGTTGGCCGATCGGGCGGGGCGCGTCACGAGGCGCGGATCGCTAGTGTGCCGTCGATCCGCCGGGCCGGAGGCCCGGCTTCGTTCGCGCGTGCGTTCGCGCGGGAGGTCGTCGCTTGAGAGCCGTCGTTTGTCTCGAGTTCGGTCCGCCGGAGAAGCTCGTGCTCGAGGAGCGGCCCGATCCGGTGCCCGGGCCGGGGGAGCTCGACATCGAAGCGCATGCGGCGCCGGTGACGTTTCCCGATGCCCTGATGCTCGAGGACAAATACCAGTTCAAGGCGCCGCTGCCCTTCGTGCCCGGCGGCGAGGCCGCGGGACTCGTCGCCGCCGTCGGTCCCGACGTGACGGGCTTCGCGATCGGCGAGCGCGTCATCGGCAATACGCTGCTCGTCGGCGGCTTCGCGGAGAAGGTCATCGTTCGCGCGAGCGCGGCGCGAAAGCTCGCTGCGAACATGGGCTTCGCGGAGGCGACCGGGCTCGGCTACGCCTACGGCACCGGCTACTACGGCCTGCGCCATCGCGGCCAGCTCCGCGCGGGCGAGACCCTGCTCGTGCTCGGTGCCGCCGGCAACGTCGGGCTCGCCGCGGTCGAGCTCGGCAAGCTCTTCGGTGCCCGCGTGATCGCCGCGGCCTCGTCGCCGGAAAAGCTCGCGATCTGCCGCGACCGCGGCGCGGACGAGGTCGTCGACTATGCGAGCGAGGATCTGAAGGCGCGCCTCAAGACCCTGACGGGCGGGAAGGGCGTCGACGTCGTCTACGACTGCATCGGCGGCGATTACGCCGAGGCCGCTCTGCGCGGGATCGCCTGGGAGGGTCGCTACCTCGTGATCGGCTTCACCGCCGGCATTCCGAAGATCCCGCTCAACCTGACGCTGCTGAAGGGCTGCCAGGTCGTCGGCGTGTTCTACGGCGCGATGGTGCAGCGCGATCCGGTGCTCCGCGCCGAGATCGACCGCGAGCTCGAGGCGCTGGCCGCGGCCGGGCGGCTGCGGCCCCACGTCTCCGCGCGCTATGCGCTCGCCGATGCGCCGAAGGCGCTGCGCGCGCTGCTCGATCGCAAGGTGACGGGCAAGGTCGTCGTCGAGCCGAACCGTTAGGTCGGACCGCCCGTCGGACCGATCCGTTCGCCAGTCCGACTCGTCGGGCCGCGCTGCCGGGCCGGATCGCGACGGTTCTGCGCAGGATCAACCGGACGGCTGTGACGAACGCTCGCCCTCGAGGAGCGGGGCGAGCGCCTGCCAGACGCGCTCCGCGATCAACGCATGGCCTTCGGCCGTGGGATGGATCCCGTCGGCCTGGTTCAGCTCGGGCCGGGCGGCGACGTCCTCGAGCAGGAAGGGAACGAGCGCGGCGTCGAAGCGCCGGGCGATGCGTGGATGGACTGCGTCGAAGGCCTCCGCATAGGCACGGCCGAGGTTCGGGGCCGCGCGCATGCCGGCGACGAGGAAGCGGGCGTGCGGGTGGGCCGCGCGGGTGCGTTCGAGGATCGCGGCCAGATTGGCCTCGAGCGCGGCGGCAGGCTGGCCGCGGAGCATGTCGTTGGCGCCGAGCTCGAGGACGAGGACGGCGATCGGGAGCCGAAGCAGCCAATCGATCCGGCGCAGGCCGCCCGCCGACGTATCGCCCGAGACGCCCGCGTTGACCACGCGAAGGCCGAGGCCTGCCGCGTCGATGCGCGCCTGGATGAGCGCGGGATAGGCTTCGCTCTCGGGGAGCCCGTAGCCTGCGGTCAGGCTGGTCCCGAGGAAGACCACCGCGGGACGAGCGTCGACGGCCGGCGCGGTCACCGCTGCCCCCGCCACTGCCTCCGCCGCCTCCGCGCGCGTCGCTCCCGCGGCGGGCGGCGCCTCCGGCGCGTCCTGCGCGTCCTGCGCGTCCGGCGCGGGACAATGCAGCGTCCCGAGCAGGACGACGATCCATGCAAGGGCCATCCGCAGCGAGTAGTGTCTGGCGCGCCGAGCTCGATCCATCGTCCTCACACTGATCTCCCGACCCGACACTGATCGCCCCCCGCGGCGTGCTGCTCCGACCCGAAACCCGATCCACCGCCCGGAACCGGGATCCATCCCGGCCCCGCCGAGTCCGACGCCGATCCACACCATGCTCGACGCAATGTCCGCCAGCCAACCGCAGCCCGAGACGGCGATGATCGTCGCGCGGGGGCTGACCCAGCGCTATACGCGCGCCGCCGATGCTTCGGCGGGCGGCTCGTCGCGCGCGGCGCTGACCGTTCTCGACGGCGTCGATCTCGAGATCCGCCGCGGCGAGGTCGTCGTCATCCTCGGGCCTTCGGGCAGCGGAAAGACGACCCTGCTCGGGCTGTTGGCGGGTCTCGACCGGCCGAGCAGCGGCGAAGTCGAGCTCGCGGGCGCTCCGCTCGCGGCTCTCGACGAGGACGCGCGGGCGATGCTGCGCGCCGATCGGATCGGCTTCGTCTTCCAGGGCTTCCATCTGATCCCGACGCTCTCGGCCCTCGAGAACGTGCTCGTGCCCCTCGAGCTGCTGCCGAAGGAGCGGGCGCCGTCCCGCGACGAAGCCGAAGCGATCGCCCGCGACCTGCTCGCACGCGTCGGCCTCGCCGATCGGATCCACCACTATCCGGCCCAGCTTTCGGGCGGCGAGCAGCAGCGCGTCGGCATCGCCCGCGCCTTCGCGAATCAGCCGCAGATCCTGTTCGCCGACGAGCCCACGGGCAATCTCGACCGCGCGACGGGCCAGGAGATCGCCGACCTGCTCTTCGCGCTCAACGCCCAGCGCGGGACCACGCTCGTGATCGTGACCCACGATCTCGAGCTCGCCGGACGCGCGCATCGTGTCGTGCATCTCGCCGCCGGGCGCATCGCGCGGATCGAAACGTGCGCGTGAGGGGGCGCTTCGTCGCGGCGATGCTCCGCCGCGAGCTGCGATCGGCCGTGCGGCGATTCGGGTTCTACGGCGCCTGCATGGCGATCGGGATCGCGGTCGTCATGAGCCTGCACGCGCTGCGGGAGGCGGTGAACGACGCGGTCGCGCTGCGCTCGAAGGAGCTGCTCGGCGCGGATCTGCGCCTCGAGAGCCGCGATGCCTTCGGGCTCGCGGACACGGCCCTGCTCGCGCCGATCGAGGCGCAGGCGCTCGCGCCGCCGACGCAGGTGACCCGCCTGGGATCGATGGTCCTCGCCGAGCGCTCGGGCCGCAGCCGGCTCGTCGACCTGCTCGCGATCGAAGGCGACTATCCCCTCTACGGCGCCGTCTGGACCGATCCGGCCGGGGCCTTCGCGCGCTTCGGCGAGGTCCCGCGCGGGGCCTTCGTCGATACGAGCCTGATGATCCAGCTCGATCTCGCCGTCGGCGATCGCCTCCGGATCGGCGGCGAATCGTTCGAGGTCGTGGCCGGCGTCGTCAAGGCGCCGGGCCGCTTCGGCTTCCAGGCGGAGGTCGCGCCGCGGGTCTTCCTGACGAAGCGCGATCTCGACCGGACGGGCCTGCTGACGGTCGGCAGCCTCGCGACCCATCTGCGTTATTTCAAGCTGCCCGGCGGCGCCGCCGAAGCCTGGTTCGAGGCGAACGAGGATCGCCTCGCCGAGCGCCGCATCCGCGCGCAGACGTTGGGGGGCTACCAGGAAGAGCTTTCGGAAGCGTTCGGTCTGCTCACCCGCTATCTCGGCCTCGTCGGGCTCGCGGCGCTGCTGCTCGGGAGCATCGGCGTCGCCGCCGGCATGCGGGCATTCGTGCAGGAGAAGCTCGATGCGGTCGCGCTGCTTCGCTCGATCGGTGCGACGCCCGGCGACGTGGTCGCGATCCATGCGGGCCTCGCCGTCGTGCTCGGTCTCGCCGCGGCCGGATTGGGCGCCGCCGTCTGCCTGCCGATCCTGCTCGTGCTGCCGGGGGTGTTCCGAGGTCTCCTGCCCGTCGACGTCACGCTCGCGCTCTCGCCGTCGGCGATGGCGACGGGTTGTCTGCTGTCCGTCGGGGCGACCGTCCTCTGCGCGCTCGGTCCGATTCTCGACCTCGCGGCGGTGGCACCGCTGCGGGCCCTGCGCGCCGATTTCGGCGATCCGTCCGAGCGGCGGCGGATCGGCCGGATCGCGGTCGCGCTCGTGGTCGCGAGCGGGGTGGCGCTCGCGGCGATCGCCCAGGCGGGCAGCGTCGTCGTCGGCCTCTCCTTCGCGGCCGGAACGCTCGCGACGATCGCCTTCCTCGGTCTCGCGGCGCTCGCGCTCATGCGACTCCTGCAGCGGCATCCACCGCGGCGGCTCGGATTCTGGGCCCGGCAGGGCATCGCGAACCTCTCCCGCCCCCGCAATCACACCCTGCCGACGACGATCGCCATCGGCTTCGCGCTCTTCGTGGTCGGCACGATCCACGCGGTCGAACACAACGTGCTGACGCAGCTCGCGGTCGACGCACGTCCGGACCGGCCCAACATCGTGCTCTTCGACGTCCAGGCGGATCAGGAGCCGGGGCTCGAGGCGCTGCTCGCGCGCCACGGCGCGCAGATCACCGACCGGGCGCCGATCGTCGCCGCACGCCTCTCGAAGGTCGTCGGCGTCGATCGCGCGCGCCAGCTCGCCGACGAAACGCTCTCGCGCGATCGCCGCTGGGCGCTCCAGCGTGAATATCAGCTGACCTATCACGACCGGCCGCGGGACAGCGAGGAGATCGTCGCCGGCGCCTGGTGGGTCCCGGGACAGGTCGACGCGGACGACCGGCCGTTCCCGATCTCGTTGGAAGACGACCTCGCCGCGTCGCTCGGGGTCGGGGTCGGAGACGCGATCACATGGCAGATCCAGGGCGTCGAGATCGAGACGTTCGTCGCGAATCTCCGCCACGTCGACTGGGGCCGGATGGCGACGAACTTCTTCGTCGTCTTCCCGACGGCCGCGCTCGCATCGGCGCCGCAGTCGCGCGTGCTGCTCGCCCACCTCGCCGACGAGCAGGCGCGGGCCACGCTGCAGCGCGAGGTCGTCGTCGACTTCCCCAACGTGTCGGCACTCGATGCGACGCTGATCCTGCGCTCGCTCGACTCGATGTTCGAGCAGATCGGGATCGCCGTGCGAGTGCTCTCGCTCTTCACGCTGGCGACCG
>CAUJGH010000559.1 GCA_963169575.1 Myxococcota bacterium
CGCACGATCTCGCGCACGAGCAGCCGATCGCCCAGCCAGTCGATCCGGACGCGCAGCTCCTCGACCCGTACGCCGGCCGTGCTTTCCGTCGGCGAGGAGATCTGGATCTCGACCGCCGCTTCCTGTGCGCCCGCCTCGAACCGGACCCGTTCACCGAAGGGGATCTCGCGATAGCGGGCGCCGACGAGATAGACGATGCCCGGATCGCTCGACACGCCTTCGAAGGCGACCTGTCCCGCGGCATCGGTCTTGCCGTCGGTGAAGCCGGGCCGGCCATCGGCGCCGAGCGAATAGAGCGCGATCTCGAGGCCGGCGACGTCGGCCGGCGCATCGGGGTTCACGACGTGGACGCGGATGCGGCCTTCGCCGGCGGGCGGCGGCGGGGCCGTGCCCGAGTCGCCGCCGGGATGCTGCGCGGCGGCGATGCCCGCGAACGAGAGGGCGATGAACAGCGCGGCGAGCGATCCGGCACGCGATCCGGCACGCGATGCGGCACGCGATGCGGCGTGCAGACCGCGCGAACGCGCGCCGCGCAGGACGCGATGCAGCGCATGGGCGACGGCCACGCCGCCGAGTCGTCGCGGCGCCTTCGACGACGAGAGCCGGCTCGTGGTCATGCCGAGCGCCCGCTGGTGCGATCCGGGTGCGGCCAGAGCACGATCAAGCAGCCGACCACGAAGATCCCGCCCCCCGCCCAGCCCCAGTTCACGAGCGGGTTGTGATAGACCTTGAGCGTCGCCGAGCCGTCGGGCTCGAGGGCGGTCAGGATCACGTAGAGATCCTCGCGCCAGCTCGAGTAGATGGCGGGGATCGAGTTGGGCTGCTGCTCGAGCCAGTAGAAGCGCTTCTCCGGCGTCATCACCGCCAGCGGATCCTCGCCGCGGTAGAGCGCGAGGCGCGCCTTCGCGCCGCCATAATGCTGGGCGGGGATCGCGTCGGCCGTCAGGAAGTGGAAGCGGAAGTCGCGCAGCTCGGTCCAGTCGCCGGGCCGCACGTTCACGATCTTCTCCTCGTTGAACGCCGCGCCCGAGACGCCGAGCAGCAGGATCACGACGCCCGCGTGCACGATGTAGCCGCCGTAGCGGCGCTGGTTGCGCGCGAGCAGCGTCGTGAGCGCCGTCCACGCGCTCTCGTCGAGGCGCCGCATGCGCGCGCCGACCGCCCGGCCGTATTCCTGGACGATCGTCGTCAGCACGAAGCCGGCGAGACCCCAGCAGGCGATCGCCCAGTAGCCTGGCGCCGTGCCGAAGCCCAGCAGGAGGCCCGCCGTGACGACCGCGCCGACGCAGGCCGGTACGACGAACTGCCGCCGCAGCGAGGCGAAGCTCGCCTGTCGCCACGCGATCAGGGGGCCGACACCCGTCAGCACCAGCAGCAGCAGGGCGAGCAGCCCCGCGAAGGTATTGAAATAGGGCGGCCCGAGGATGCGCCGGACGCCGCCCGCCATTTCCGTGAAGACGGGGAACATCGTCCCGACGAAGACCACGAAGAGCAGCGCCATGAAGATCCAGTTGTTGATGATGAAGGCGGCCTCGCGCGAGAGCACGCTCTCGAGCTTGTTCGGGCTGCGCAGCGCCGGCAGGCGGAAGAGCAGCGCGATCGTGAAGGCCGCGAGCATGAGGACGACGTAGGCGGCAAAGATGCGGCCGAAGCTGTCGGAGTTGGTGAAGGCGTGGACGGATTGCACGATGCCGCTGCGGGTCAGGAAGGTGCCGAAGAGGCAGAGGCCGTAGGTCAGGCCGACGAGCACGATGTTCCAGGTGCGCAGCATGTCGCGCTTCTCCTGGATCATGACGGAATGGATGTAGGCCGTGCCGGCGATCCAGGGCATGAGCGACGCGTTCTCGACCGGATCCCAGGCCCAGTAGCCGCCCCAGCCGAGCACTTCGTAGGCCCAGCGTCCGCCGAGCATGATGCCGACCGAGAGAACGCTCCAGGCGAAGAGCGTCCAGCGTCGCGTCGTGCGGAACCAGGTCGTGCCGAGCTCGCCCGTCACGAGCGCGGCGAAGGCGAAGGAGAAGGGCAGCGCGAAGCCGGTGAAGCCGGTGTAGAGCATGACTGGATGGATCATCATGACCGGATGCTGCAGCAGGGGATTCAGGCCGATGCCGTCGGAATGTCCCTCCGAGAGCGGGCGCGCCAGGAAGGGCAGCGAGACGAAGTTGACGAGGATCAGGAAGAAGCCCGCGTTCGCGAAGAGCGAGGCGCAGACCCAGGGCATGAGCTTGCGGTTCTGGCGGCGATTGCCGAGGACGGCGACGGCGCCATAGACCGTCAGCATCCAGCCCCAGAGCAGCAGCGAGCCCGCCTGTCCGCCCCAGAGCGCGCCGAGGCGGTAATGGAGGGGCATCGTGCGCGCCGAATGCTGCGCGACGTAGGCGAGCGAGAAGTCGTTCGTCGCGAGCGCCCAGAAGAGCGCACCCATCGCGACCGAGACGGCGCCGCAGACGACGAGCAGCGCGCGCTCAGCGACCTGCGTCCATTCGTCGCGGCGGGTGATGCCCGCGTAGACGCCGGTCGCGAGCCCGATCGCGCAGAGCAGGAGCGCGAGGCGAAGAGAGTAGAGTCCCAGATCCGCCATCGGCTGCGTCTCTCCGGCCGCGTTCGGCCTCGCCCGTCGCAGGCCCAGCGGGCGCGCGGCGGTCGCGTCTAGAGTTCGATGCTCGCTTCGTCCGCGGGCGCCGTCTGCGCCTGGAACTTCGAGGGACATTTCGCCATCACGTTGCGGGCGACGAACACGGTCTCCCCCGCGCGCGTCTCGAGCGAGCCCTCGACCACGACTTCGGCGCCGTCCTTGAACAGATCCGGCGTCTCGAGGCTCAGGTAGTCGACGGTCAGCGTGTCGCCGACCGGCCCGCCCGCGTGCGGCGGCGCGTTCTGCACCGAGAAGCGCACGCGCCCACCCGCGACGTCGCGCTCGATCGACGAGAGGGCGACATAACCATGCACGCGCGCCGAGCGACCGACCATCGCCGTCTCGTTCTGATGGAACTCGTCGAGGGATTGGAAATACTGGAACGAGAGATCGTCCCGGCCGAGCTGCGAATAGCCATACCAGCCGAGCAGCGCGGCGATGGCGAAGGCCCCGAGCGCAATCTGCAAACCCTTCGACATGGATGGTTCCATCCTCTGACCCGGCTCTCACCCGAATCTCGTCGGGCACGCGTCGGTCTCTCGTCGTCCCCGCGTCGTCCCGCGTCTTCCCGTGTCGGTCCCGGATCCGGTCCGGGCCCGTCCTGGATGCGTCCGTGAGCAGCGCAGGTCCGGTTGCCGCCGCTCGGCGGATTTCGCGGCTTCGGCTTCCGCCCGGTCACGGAGTCCGCCCCGGCTGAGACTCCGCCCGGTCTCGTTCCGCCCAGCGAATGAGGAGGAGGGACAGAGACGCCGTGCGAGGAGGCGGTTCGCTCGGGGTGGCGCCTCCGAATGCGCGCCGACTCTAGCCAGCAGGGTCGCGGGTGTCAAAGGGAACGCACCCGAAAATGGCTTTGAATCCAGCAACTTGGACCATTCGCTGCCTTGACGTCGGGAGGCCCCCGGGCTAACCGGCACGGATGTCGGTCCCGAATTCCCTCGCCGCCCCCGCCTTCGCCGCCCGCACCGAGGCGCTGACCCCGTTCCTGGCGATGGAGATCCTCGAGCGCGCGGCCGAGCTCGAGCGGGCGGGCCTCGACATCGCCCACCTCGAGGTCGGGGAGCCCGAGTTCGCGCCGCCGCCCGCCGCCGTCGCCGCCTGCCAGGCCGCGCTCGCCGCCGACGAGACCGGCTACACCGACAGCCGCGGCCTCTGGCCCCTGCGCGAGGCGATCGCCGCGAACCTCGCGGCGCGCTTCGGGCGATCGGTCGCCGCCGAGCGCGTACTCGTGACCCAGGGCACCTCGAGCGCGATGACCCTCGTCTTCGCGGCGCTCGTCTCTCCGGGCGACGAGGTCGTGATCCCGACGCCGCACTACCCCTGCTACCCGAACTTCGCGCGAGTCATGGGGGCGAGGCCGGTCTTCGTGCCGACCGAGGCGCAGGACGGCTGGCGCATCGATCCCGACCGCGTGCGCGCCGCGATCACGCAGCGCACGCGCGCCATCGTCGTCGGATCGCCCGCGAATCCGACGGGGGCGGTGCAGCCGCGCGAGGTCATGGCGGCGCTCGCGACGATGGGCCCACCGCTCGTCTCGGACGAGATCTACGACGGCCTGCTCTACGGCGGCGTGCGCAACACCTCCGCCCTCGAGGTCGCCGACGACGCCTACGTCCTCGACGGATTCTCGAAGCGCTATGCGATGACGGGATTCCGGCTCGGCTGGGTCGTCGCACCGGAAGACGCGATGCGGCCGCTGCAGATCCTGCAGCAGAACCTCTTCATTTCTGCGTCGTCGTTCGCCCAGCGCGCGGGCATCGCCGCCCTCGCCGAGGGGGCGGAGATGGCGGATTCGATGCGCAGCGCCTGCGAGGCCCGGCGCGACCGGCTCGTCGAGGGGCTGCGCGGTCTCGGGTTCGGCATCGACAGGGCTCCGGAGGGCGCGCTCTACGTACTGGCCGACGCGCGCCGATTCGGTGCCGACTCGCGCGAGCTCGCCTTCCGACTGCTCGAGGAAGCGCAGGTCGGCACGACGCCCGGCATCGATTTCGGCGATGCCGCCGAGGGCCGTTTGCGCTTCTGCTTCGCGCGCAGCTCCGCGACGATCGAGACGGCGCTCGCGCGGCTCGAGCCCGTGCTCGCGCGGCTCGCGTCGGATCCGGCCCGAAGCCGCGCCCGCAGCGCGCCCGCAGCCGCAGCTCGGCTCGGCATGGAGGACATGCAGCGATGAAGATCCTCGCCGCCGAGCTGATCGCCTCCGCACCGCGCGTCGAGGTGCTGCCCGAGAGCGGTTTGCCCGAGATCGCGTTTCTCGGGCGTTCGAACGTCGGAAAATCGAGCCTGCTGAACGCCCTCGCGCGCCGCAAGAAGCTCGCCCGCACGAGCGGCACGCCCGGCAAGACCCGCGAGATCGTGCTCTTCCGGCTCGAGACCGATGCCGGGGCACTCGCCTTCGTCGACCTGCCCGGATACGGCTTCGCGCAGGTCTCGCGCCGGGAGCGCGCCGGCTGGCAGCGGCTCGTCGAAGACTATCTCGCGAAGCGCGAAGCGCTCCGGCTCGCGATCCTGCTGCAGGATCTGCGACGGGATTGGAGCGAGGACGAGAGCCTGCTGCTCGCCTGGCTCGCCGAGCAGAACGTGCCCGGACGGATCGCGCTCACGAAGGTCGACAAGCTGAAGCCGATGAAGCGCAAGGAGCGCATCCGCGCGCTCGCGGACGAGATCGGGCCGGGCTTCGGCAAGCCGATCGCGACGTCGTCGCAAGCCGGCGTCGGCCTCGCCGATCTCTGGCGCGTCTGCCTCGACCACGCCTTCGGTCCGCTCGGCGGCGGTTCCGACTAACGAAAGAGGTCGGTATCCGCGTCGCGCAGCAGCGCCTCGCGCACGCTGCCGTCGCCCTCGATCGGGAAGCCCTCGACGACGACGACGGGCACACCGGCGCTCTTCCACATCAGCAATCCCGCCGCCGCGGCGAGCTGGTCCGCCGTCGCGGGCTGGGTCACCTGCAGCTCGCGCCCGGCACGGTCGAGGGTGCCCCGGTCGTCGCGGATCGGCGCGAGGCCCGCGGAGCCGAGGGCGACGTCGACGAGGCCTTCGCGCCAGGGGCGGCCGAAGGTGTCGCTGATGACGACGGGTGTCGGTCCGGCGGGCGTCGCGAGCGCGTCGGCGAGGCGGCGCGCGGAGGCGTCCGGATCGACGGGGAGCAGGACCGCGACGTCCGGCCCCGGCGCGTTCGAGAGATCGACGCCCGCGTTCGCGCAGACGAAGCCGTGATGGGTCTCGGTGATCAGTACGCCGCGGCCGCGGCGCACGATCCGCCGGCTCTCGCGCAGCACGACCTCGACCTGGCGCGGATCGCGGCCATGCTCGGCGCCGATCTCCCGCGCGAGCGGCGAGGGCTCGACCTCGGCGAGCGGGACGAGGCGCCCCTCGGCCTTGGACACGATCTTCTGGCAGACGACGACGATCCGGTTCGCGAGTGGGATGCCCTCGGCGCGCGCCGCGCCGGCGATCAGCCCGGCGAGATCGCATCCGGGCAGGATCTCGGGCAGTCCGAAGAGCGGCAGCAGTCGCAGGGGCGCAGGTCGCAGGGTCACGGGATTCGGGTCTCCGATTCGGGCTCGCTGCGGCCCGCCGGCGTGCGCTCGGCGCGCAATCGCTCGAGCAGCGCACGCGTCCGCGTCCCGCCGCCCGGGCTTGCGAGGAAGGCGGCCAGATCCTCGGGCTGATCGAGGTCGATCGCCAGCGAGGCCAGCGCGAGTTCGTGGTAGGCGACGTTCGCCGCGCGGGCGGCCTCGCGATGGCGCGCGGCGCTCGCGGGGCCGAAGCAGAAGGGGATCGCGCGTGCAGGGCGCAGCAGCAGGGCCGACGTACCGCCGTCGGCCGACGGCGCGAGCCAGATGCCGGCGCGGGTCGCCGGGAGGGAGCCGGCCGCGCAGACCAGTTGGCGAAGATCCTCCGGCAGCGCCCCCGCGACGTCGCCGAGCACGATGAGCAGCGCCTCGTCCGGCGCCGGCGCGAGCCGCTGCGCCGCGTCCTCGAGCGCCGCGTTCAGGCCAGGCTCCGGGCGGATCAGGACTTCCGCACCCGCCGCCTCGGCGCGGCGTGCGACCTGTGGATCCGGCGTCGTGACCACGATGCGATCGATGCAGCCCGAGCGGGCGAGCGCCTCGATCAGATCCTCGAGCATCGCGAGCGTCAGCGCCTGGCGCGCGGCGTCCGCGAGCTCGGGCAGCAGGCGCGACTTGCTCTGTTCGAGCCGCTTCACCGGAATCAGCGCGATCGTCATCGCAGCCTTTTCCCCAGCGCGATCGCGGCCTCGGCGACGCGCTTCGAAGCCGCGGCGTCGACCATCAGCGTGTCGAGCACCTCGGCCGCGAGACCGAGCGCCTCGATCGACGCGCGCGCCTGCGCGTCGCGCGCATCGAAGACGAAGCCGTCGATCCAATCGCGATAGAGCGCCGCGACGCCACGCGCCGAGACCTCGAGGCCGCAGGCACGCATCAGGGTATGGGCCGGCCCCTTGATCGGAAGGCCGCCGACGATCGGGGAGACCGCGACGATCGGACACGTCGCCGCGTCGAGCGCCCGTCCGATCGCGGGCACGCTTCGGATCGGTCCGATCGACACGATCGGGTTCGACGGCGCGACGAGAATCAGATCCGCGCCCGCGATCGCCTCGAGCACGCCGGGCGCAGGGCTCGCCCGCTCCGCCTCGCAGAGATCGACGGCGCAGACGTCCGCGGGCGCCCCATCGCGCACGAGGTACTCCTCGAAATGCACGCTCCGCCCGCCTTCGAGCAGCACGCGGGTCGCGCAGGGATCGTTCGACATCGGGAGGATGCGGAAGCCGAGGCCGTGGTCGCGGCGCAGCTCGTCGGCGATCTCGTCGAGACCGGCGCCCTCGGCGAGGCGCAGCGTGCGATGGAGGCAGTTGGCGAAATCGGCGTCGCCGAGGCGGAACCAGGTCTCGTGGCCGAGGGCGCGCAGGCGCTCGATCAACGTGAAGCGGTCGCCGGCGAGGCCGAAGCCGCGCTCGGGATCGATCCGACCGGCGAGGGTGTAGGTCACGATGTCGAGGTCGGGCGAGACGTGGACGCCATAGAAGACGCGGTCGTCGCCCGTGTTCACGATCGCCGTCAACGCCTCCGGCGCGATGCACTGCACCACGCCGCTCAGGAAGCGCGCCGCGCCGACGCCCCCGGCCAGCACGACCACCGAGCGCAGCGCGGCCGCCGCGTCCCGGCCCGCGGCCCGCGGCGCGCGCGCCGGGCCTCCTTCGCTCAAGACGCCGCTCCCCTCACGGCGCGCTCGGCGCGAGCACGTTCGTGTCGTCGAGGCGCTCGAGCGCGCGGGTTCGCTGGGTGAGTCGCAGCGCGATCGCACGCAGCTCCGGATCGGCGTAGACCGTCTCGAGCTCGGCGAAGCGATCGGAAGCGATCAGATC
The DNA here is from genome assembly GCA_963169575.1 of Myxococcota bacterium. GTDB lineage: Bacteria > Myxococcota_A > UBA9160 > UBA9160 > UBA4427 > UBA4427. The sequence continues at coordinate 8,019 of CAUJGH010000559.1, forward strand.
GGCGAGGGCCGCGTGGTCGTCGGCGATCGCCGCTTCGATCTCGGCGCGCGCGACGCGATCGCGCTGCAAGGCATCGGCGGAGATCACATCGACCTTCCGGCCGGCACAGCCCGCCGCTGCGGCCATCATGAAGAGCAGCGGGATCGGATTGCAGCGTCCGTCGCCGATCACCGCGCGGCAGCGGTGCAGGAGACGGGCCCGCAGTCGGGGGAGGGGGATCGGCATCGCCGGCGATTCTTCGCGAGCGCCCGTGCGCCGTCAACCCGAGGCCGTCGCCCGGGTCGGCGAAGACGACAGGGGATCGCGCGTTCACCCTCCGGTCGGCGAAGACGACACGGGATCGCGCGTTCACCCTCCGGTCGGCGCCGACGTTCACGTCTGCGCGTCCAGCGGCCGTGCCAAGGCCCGGAAGCGGCCCGCGAGCGCGCCGGGGCGGCGGCATGCGGATTGCGATGGGCCCCCGCATGACGCGAAGCGACGTGCAGGGTGGAAGCGGCCGGGAGCGGCGATGGGCCGGGCTCGCGCGGGGGATCGGCCTCTTCGCCGTGGCGGCCCTGATCGCAGGGGCCGCGCGAGCAGAGCTGCGCTGGCGCGAGATCGATGCGCTGCCGAGCCGTGGGGAGACGCTGCGGGCGGTCGCGTTCGACGCGGCGTTCGGGCTCGCGGTCGGGGAC
>CAUJGH010000560.1 GCA_963169575.1 Myxococcota bacterium
GAACGGCATCCGCTCGGCCGTCTCCAAGGGACTCGTCGACTGGCTCGCGGGAGCCGGAGCCGAGATCGTCGGCCTGCAGGAGGTCCGCGCCGGGCTCGATGCGATCCCGGGCGAGCTCGCCGGCCTCGCCGACTACCATCAACACTACGTCGCCGCCGCGAAGAAGGGCTATTCGGGTGTCGGCCTGCTCTCGCGCCGAAAGCCCGAAGCGATCGAAACCTCCCTCGGCGCCTCCCATTTCGACGCCGAGGGCCGGCTCCAGCTCGCGCGCTTCGGGCGCCTGGTCGTCGCGAACGGCTATTTCCCGAACGGCTCCGGCAAGGACCGCAGCAACGACCGCGTCCCGTACAAGCTCGACTGGTACCGCGCGCTCTTCGAGCGGATCGAGGCGCTGCGCCGCGAAGGCCTGCACGTCCTCGTGATGGGCGATTTCAATACCGCCCACAAGGAGATCGATCTCGCCCGCCCGAAGGAGAACCGCAAGACCTCGGGCTTCCTGCCCGAGGAATGCGAGGAGCTCGATCGCTGGATCGCCGCGGGCTGGATCGACACCTTCCGCGCCTTCGAGCCGGGGCCGGGACATTATTCGTGGTGGAGCCAGCGCTTCGGGGTCCGGGCGAAGAACATCGGCTGGCGGATCGATTACGTGCTCGCGTCGCCCTCGGCGATGGACTACGTCCGCGGCGCCTTCATCGAGCCCCATGTGCAGGGCTCGGATCATTGCCCGATCGGCGTCGACCTCGATCCCGCGATCTTCGATTGAGAAGAACCGCGGGCCGGCGCACGCGCGGCGATGCCGATCAGGCCGGTCCGTCGCGCTCGGCCCCGAGCACGTCCCGCTCGTAGACGTCGAGCGCGTCGAAGCGCGCGAAGCGGCCGGCAAGCAGCGCCTCCGAGGGCAGGCAGGCGGCGCCCGAAGCGCGCTGGAGATTCGCAGCCCAGCGTCCGAGCGCATCGGCCGCATCTGCATCGGTCCTGTTCGCACCGGCCGCCGCGACGCCGACGACCGCCGCGTCGAAGCGGTCGCTCCGGAAGCGGATCAGCTTGAGCGGCGAAGCGATGTCGTCTCGCCAGTTGAGGATGCAATCGACGATCAGCACCGGCTGCGGCCCGAGCCCCCGGACCTCCGCAGCCGAGATCGCCTCGATGCGCGCATAGGGCAGCCGGGATTTACCGCGTCCGTCGGTATCGATCTCGACGACGTCGCCCGAGACCTCGACGGGCACCGCGTCGATCGCCCGCAGGCTCCGCAGCAGCGCGCGTGTCGGTCGCACGGACGCCCCGGCATCCGCAGGGGTGGGCGCCGACGTGCGCGCCGGACCCGCTGCGATCATGACCGTCGCTTCGCCGTCGGCATCCGCCGCGCCGCGCGCCGCCTTCGCCATCGGGCTCGTCAGCTCGTCGGTCGAATCGAGCAGCGGGGTCCGGTCCGAATCCGTCACGTCGCCTTCGAGATCGAGGAAATCGATGTCGTCGTCGCCGAAGAGATCGCCCGAAGCCGCTGCGACCGGGGGCTCGAGCAGATCGTCGACGACGCTCGCGGCGGCCGCGGTCTCGGCCGGGGAGTCGAAGGCATCGGCCGAGAGCGCGCCGTGGTCGTTCCAATGGGAGAGGACGTCGGAGGGACTGGCCTGCGAGAGGTCGGGGCCGGTCGCGTCGCTCGCGGGCTCGGCGGCGAGATGGTCCTCGGAGAGCGCGTCGCCGAAGAGCGACGGCTCGTCCTGCGGCGGCTCCGGCTCCCCCGGAAAGACCGTGCGCTCGATCGCGTGATGCTCGGCTTCGATGCTGCGATCGAGGCGGTTGTCGGCGATCGTGCTCGGCGAGGCCGGACGCGACGGACTCGAGACGACGATCTCTTCGGGCGCGATCTCGGCCAGCGGTGCGAGCCGGGCGCGGGCCGCTGCGTCGAGTCCGGGATCCGCCAGCGCGACCGAGGCTGCGCGGCGGGTCAGGCTCGGATCGAGATCGCGGGCGACGTTGAGGATCCGCACCGCCTGGGCCGTCGAGGCGCCGGCATCGAGGGCAGATCGCAGGGTGAAGACCGCTTCGTCCGGATGCCCGGCGTCGAGCAGGGCTTCGCCGAGCCGGACCGCCGCCGTCGGCTCGAGTCGAACGCCGCAGCGGCGCGTCGCGAGCGGAAGCCAGTAAGCGAGCGCGCGATCGACGCGTCCCGCCTTCAGCGCCGAGCGCAGGACGGGCAGGATCGCCTCCGCCGCCGCCTCGGGCTGACCGAGCTCCGCGGCGATCTCGAAGAAGAGCCCGGCAATCTCCTCGTCCTTGCGATTCTCTCGCCAGGCGGCCTGGATCAGCTCGAAGGCCTGATGGGGATCTCCATCCGAGCGCAGCCGCGCGACGCGAACGAGGATCGGATTCGGGCCGCTCGGCCGCCGGCGCTCCGCACGCGCATCGAGCGTCTGCTCGACGCCGAGCAGTCGGAGTAGCGCTGAGACGCCCGCGCCGAATCCGATCGCGCCGCAGAGCGTCGCCCAGGGCACGGCGGTCAGATCGTCGATCCAGAATCCGCGGACGGCGAATGCCTCTACCGCGAGCCAGACGGGCAGGACGATCAGGCCCGGCACCCGGAAATGACCGCCGAGTCCGCGGATGAAGTAGGCTCCGACGATCGCCGCGGCGAGCCCCGACGGACCGAACCAAGGGAGCCCGCTCGACGCGTCGAGGAGGCGATGGCCCTGGGCGCTCAGCGGGATCGAGATCAGCGCGAACGCCGCGAAGAGAAGCGATCCCCAGCTGCGCTCGAGAGGCGCGGCGACGATCAGCAGGACGGCGAGCGCGAGCAGCAGGCCGGCCGGATTCGTCCGGACGAAGGCATGCGCCCAGTAGTTGCGCGGCGGCGTTTCGCCGTCGAGCACGCCGAGTCGCCAGGGCGGATCCGCGAGCCGGCGCGCTTCGTAGGCCTGGGCGAGGAATCCGTCGAGCTGGGCTTGCGAGCGGGCGATGATGCGTGCGGGCAGCTCGATTTCGGCGCCGGCCTGCGATTCTTCCGCCGCCGCGCGCAGCTCGGCCAGCCATTGCTCGTCGAGTACACGCGCGCCGTCCGCATCGACCGCGAGGCGCGGATTGCGAACGAGGATCTCGCGGGCCTCTTCGACCGCGCGGTCGTAGCGCTCGCCCCAGTGGCGCGCGGGATCGATCGCGAACGGCGCCGCCAGAATGCCCACGGCGAGCAGCAAACTCACGATCGGGATCGTCTTCAGCCAGCCCAATGCGCCGAGCTCCCTTGCCGCAACGGCCGGCAGGCCGCCAAACATTGCCCGTCTCAACGGACGGATCCGGAGCTCGCCTTAGGAATAAGAGAAGAAGGACTTCGGGCAGACTCCTTCGAGGTCCGGCAGCGACCCGGGCCCCCAGGGAATCAGGCCCAACGCGCATCGCGCCCCGCTCGCGCTCGGCTCCTCCGGAGCGCTCCGATCGCCCGTATCGGCCTCGCCCTCTGCGCCCTCGGCTTCGCCGTCGCCACCGGAGGCTGCAAACCAGCGGATCCCGGCGATACGGGCACCGAGCACTCGGCCAGCGCGGACGGTCCGGCGCAGCCGCCCGCCGAGACGGGCGACGCGCGCCCGCTCCTGCCCGAGGCCCCCTGGTTCGAGCTGCCCGCCGATTGGGCCGACCAGCATCCGACCCTCTCGCCCAACGCGAAGCCCGAGGTCCATTGGCGCCAGCTCGCCGAGCGCCAGCTCCGCGACGATCCGGCCGACCAGGCGAGCCGCGCCTGGCTCGCCTCCGTGCGCGCGATCGGCGCCGGGGCAGAGGCGCGCGTCGGCGGCGCGAGAACGCAGAGGCCTCGGATCCCGGCCTCGAGCCGCCAGCGTTTGACGATCGGTCTCGAGGTCGGCGCGCCGGGCATCGCCGAAGGCGGCTCGATCTTCGTGCTGCCCGATCCGTTCTGGTTCTGGTCGAGCGCACAGGCCGTGGATCCGGATGCGCCCGGCTACACGACCCTGCGCGTCGTCCCCTCCCAGGGTTCGCGTCCGGATGCGGCGACGGAGACCGGACCCGCATCCGACGAGGCCGCGTCCTCCGTCCGCTTCGTCCCCACCGATCTGCCCGGCGCGTTCCGTGTCGAGGGTCGTCGCCTCGCCGGCGGCGAGCAGATCGAGATCGTCTACGGCGCGGGTCCGGCAGGCGCGGTCGTCGATCGTTATGCGGAGCGCGGATCGGAGCTGCGGATCGGTGTCGATGCCAATGGCGATGGCCAGCGCGCCTGGCTCACCGATCGCCTGCTCGTCGACGTCCTCCCGAACGCCCCCGCCGAGCTCGTCGCCTTCGGGCCCGCCGAGCTCGCGCCGGGCGAGCCCTTCGAGATCCAGCTCGCGCTCGTCGACTCGGCCGGCAACCGCGCCGACTGGCCCGACGACTCGCCCGCCCCCGCGGCGGCCGCCGCGGGGGGACGCCGCGCCCGCTTCGCGATCCGATCCCTGCCGATCGCCGGGCTCGCGCCCGCCTCGGGCCTCGGCGAGCGCGAGAGCCTCGCCGCCGAAGACGCGCCCCATCGCATCCGCCTCGTCGCTCCCGATGCCGCGGGTACGCTCCGCCTCGAAGTCCGCGGCCTCGGCGCGATCGGGCGATTCAGAGCGGCGCTGCCGCCGATCGTCGTGCGACGCGCCGCGCAGCGCCTTTATTGGGCCGATCTCCACGGCCATACGCGCTTCTCCGATGGCACCGGCGCCCCCGACGACTACTTCCGTTATGCGCGCGACGTCGCCCGCCTCGACGCGATCGCCCTGACGGACCACGACCATTGGGGCCTCGACCCCCTCGACGAGAGCCCCGAACGCCAGGCCGGGATCCTCGCCCTCGTCCGCGCCTACCATGCCCCCGGCCGCTTCGTGACGCTCCCCGGCTACGAATGGACG
>CAUJGH010000561.1 GCA_963169575.1 Myxococcota bacterium
TCCTCGACATCTTCAACGAACTCCAGAGCGCGGCGGCGACCGAAGAGCTCGACGCCGCCCGGCTGCTCGCCGAGACCCTCGAACAGGTCCGCCTCGCCGATGCGCTCGGCTACGGCTGCTGGTGGTCCGTCGAGCACCACACCTCGCCCGGCTTCAGCATGAGCTCCGCGCCGGACCTCTGGCTCGCCGTGCTCTCGCAGCATACGCAGCGGATCCGACTGGGCTCCGCGGGCATCCTCTCGCCCTTCGAGATCAATCATCCCATTCGCGTCGCCGAACGGGCCGCCTTCATCGACGTCCTCTCCGGAGGTCGGCTCGAGCTCGGCCTCGCGCGTTCGGGCGGCGCGGAGTGGGAGACCTTCGGCGTCGATCCGGCGACGACGACCGCCTCCCTCGAAGAGGCCCTTCGCATGCTTCCGCGGATCTGGTCGCCGGGCGAGTTCGAATGGAAGAGCGATCTCGTCCGGATCCCGGCGCGCGAGATCGTGCCGAAGCCCGTGCAGAAGCCGCATCCGCCGCTCTGGCGGACGGTCAGCACGCCCGTCTCGTCCGAGGCCGCCGGACGCCTCGGCGTGGGACTGCTCGCCGCCGCTCCGCTCGCGACGCTCGAATACATCCGCGAGCAGATCGTGGCCTACGATCGCGGTCTCGCCGCCTGCGAGCGACCGGCCGGCGCCTTCGTGAACGCCCAGCGCGCCGTCTTCGTTCTGGTCCACTGCGCGCCGACACGCCAGGAGGTCGTCGAGTCGCGCGCCGCCGAGGCAGCGCTCTGGTTCATGAACGCCGCGCCCTTCACGTTCCGGGTCGCCCGCGACAACTGGTTCAACATCGTGCGCGGCAGCGCGACGCAGAGCGCCGCCGGCAGTCCCGCGCTCGAAGGCCCCGAGCGCGGGCCGACACCCGAGGAGCTCGCCGATCCGAATCCGACCATCCGGCTGCTCCACCGGCAGCGCGCGGGCCTGCCGATCGATCCCGAGGAAGCGCTCGCCGCGGTGGAGGTGATTCCGACGGCGGTGATCGGCGACGTGGATCATTGTCGCCGGAAGCTGCGCGCGATCCAGGCGCTGGGCGTCGATCGGCTGCTCTGCCTGATGCAATTCGGTCCGCTGCCGCACGCGCGCGTCATGACCAGCCTGCGGACGCTCGGGGAATCGGTGCTGTCCGAGCTGGCGTGAGACACTCGCCACGATCGCGATCGGGCCGGCGTCCCGAGAGGTCTCCGTGATCCACGTGGGCGCGGTCGCAGCGGCGGGCGAGGGCGAGCGCGCGGGCGAGTGCACGGGATTGCCGGTTGCTTGCCGACGACCAGGGCGGATGCGTATCGGTTTCGTCCGGAATGGGCGTCGTTTCCGATCCTGCGAGCGCAGCCGGCCGGGATGACCGCTCGTCCCGTATCGCCTATCGTGTGGGGCCCGTTCACGGTGCCCCGAGTCATCATGCTGCGCCTTCTTGCCCGCCTCCGACCCCGGCTGCCCCGGGTCTCGCTCCGCCGAACGATCGCGTTCGTCGCGGGCGCATTCGCGCTGGCGATCATCGGCGGATTCGCCGCACTGCTCTCCGCGGTCTGGTCCGGGCTTCCCGACGTCGCGGACCTGGATCGCTACCGGCCGCCGCTGCCGAGCGTGGTCGTCGATCGCCACGGCGTCGCGATCGGACGCTTCGTCGAGGAGCGGCGCGAATTGATCTCGCTCCGCGACATCCCGCCGCACGTGATCGATGCGATCCTCGCCGCAGAAGACGACGGGTTCTACCGGCATTCGGGGATCGACCTCGGCGGGATGCTGCGCGCCGCGGTCGCGAACGCGCGGGCCGGCCGGATCGAGCAGGGCGCCAGCACGATCACGCAGCAGGTCGCGAAGAACATCTTCCTGAATCCCGAGCGGACCTACATGCGCAAGCTGCGGGACGTGGCGCTCGCGATCCAGATCGAGCTGACGCTCGACAAGGACGAGATCCTCGAGATCTATCTCAACCAGATCTACTTCGGCAGCGGCGCCTACGGCATCGCCGAAGCCGCGATGACCTATTTCGGCAAGCCGGTCGGAGAGCTCTCCATCGCCGAGGCGGCGCTGATCGCGGGCCTCCCGCCGGCGCCTTCGCGGAGATCGCCGCACAACGATCCCGAGGCCGCCGAAGCGAATCGCCGCGCCGTGATCCTGCGCATGCGGGAAACGGGTCGGCTCTCGGGAAGCGCGGCCGCGGAGGCGCTCGCGGAGAACGTGGAGATCGTTGCGCCGGCGGCGTCGGCCGCGTTCACGGATTCGGCCCATTTCGTCGAGGAAGTGCGGCAGCAGGTCTTCGACGAGCTGGGCAGCGAGCTCGTGCTGCGCGGTGGTTTGCGGATCGAGACGACGCTCGATGCGCGTCTGCAACGCGAGGCGATGGTGGCGCTCCGCGCCGGGCTCGAGGCGATGCGCAAGGACGGTGTGCGCGATCGTCAGGGGCGGCCCGCGGAGGGCGCGCTCGTCGCGCTCGACGCGAAGTCCGGAGAGGTCCTCGCGATGGTGGGCGGCTACGACTTCGAGTCGAGCCGCTTCAATCGCGCGGTGCAGGCGAAGCGCCAGCCGGGCTCGGCCTTCAAGCCCTTCGCCTACGGTGCGGCGCTCGAAGCCGGCTTTCCGCCGAATGCGACGCTCTACGACTATCAAGTCGAATTCCGCGATCGCAAGACCGGGAAATGGTGGCGCCCGAAGAACTACAACGGGCGTTTCCGCGGGCCGGTCTCGCTCGTGGAGTCGTTCGCACGCTCGCTCAACAATCCCACGATCCGCCTGGTGGAGGAGGTCGGGGTCGATCGCGTGATCGACTTCGCGCGCCGGGCCGGCATCCGTTCGCCGTTGTCGCGGGATCTCGGTCTCGGGCTGGGCACCAACGAGGTGACGCTGCTCGAGCTGACCTCCGCCTACGGCACGCTCGCGCGCGGCGGCAGGGCGCGGGATCCGCGCATCGTCCGGCGCGTCGTCGATGCCGACGAGAAGGTGCTGCTCGAGAACCTCGCGGTCGCCGATCTGCCGCCCCGTACGACGAAGAAACGAATCTCCGCCGTCGACGCGTACCTCACGACCTATCTGATGAAGGAAGCCGTGCGCGCCTGGTATGGGACCGGGCACGGCGCCGCACGCCTCGGCGCCGCCGTCGCCGGCAAGACCGGCTCGACCAACGAGAATCGCGACGCCTGGTTTCTCGGCTACACGCCCGAGGTCGTGACGGGCGTCTGGGTCGGCCACGACGATCGCAGCCCGATGGCGAAGAATCGCACGGGGGCGGGCGCCGCCCTGCCGATCTGGACGGCCTTCATGGATCAGGCGCTCGCGGGCGAGAAGCCGTCGGCCTTTCCAGTGCCCGATGGCCTCCGGTTCGCCGGCGTCAGCAGCGAGACGGGCGAATGGGTCCGAAGCTCCGTCCAATATCCGGGCTGGGTTCCTGTTGCGGCCGATCGCAGACCGCGTCAGGCGCGCTTCGTGCCCCCGCCGCCGCCCGAGTTCGAAGAGGGCGGCGAGCCGATCATCGCGGCGGCAGGCGCGAACGGGGCGCCCCAGGCCGCGGCGGCGGGCGGCGCGAGCAACGCGGGCGGCATCGGCGCCGGCGCGGGCGGGCCCGGACCGTCATTGGGTCGGCCGCCGCCGGTCGGCGCAGGACCGCCGGGTCCGTCGCCCGAATCGCCGCGGCCCGCGCTCGGGATGCCGCTGCCGACTTCCGGGACGCCGGTCGCGCCGCCTGCCCCGCCTGCCCCGAAGACGACGCCGAGCGAGGCGGGCGGGGATCGCGACGCCGCGGGTAGCGAGCGGAGCTAGCCGCCGAGCTCCAGGACCCGATCCGCCGATGCGACTACCAGGACGCGGCGGCGCGGGCGTTCGCCATGGCGGAGAGTGCGAGCGGCGACTTCGGCGAGTTGAGGCCTCCGTCGACGTCGAGGATCGCGCCGGTGATGTACTGCGCGTCCGGCGAGCAGAGGAAGGTCGCTGCGGCGGCGATGTCCCGGGGCGTGCCGAGGCGGGCGCCCGGTGTCCAGCGCAACAGCTCCGACTCCATCTCGGGTCGCGCCCGGAACAAGCCGTCCTCGAGCATCGACGTCCGGATCGATCCGCTGCGGATCGCGTTGACCCGGATCTTCGGAGCGAACTCGAAGGCCAGCATGTTCGTGATCTGCTCGAGCGCCGCCTTGGCCGCGCCGTAGGCGATGCCGCCGTAGTCGGCGAGGATCGCCATGCCCGACGAGACGTTCACGATCGCGCCGCCGCCGGCCGCCTGCATGTGGGGGATCGCGAAGCGCGAGAGATGCAGCGGGCCGATGGCGTTGATCCGGAAGCAGTCGATGATCTCGGCGTCGCTCGAGCCGAGCGTCGAATGGGCGCCGCCGGCGCCGGCATTGTTCGCGACGAGGTCGATCCGGCCCCATTCTGCGACCGTCGCATCGACGAGGCGCCGCAGATCCGATTCGACCCGCGCATCGCAGGCGATGGCTCGCGCCGTTCCGCCCGCGGCCCGGATCTCCCCCGCGACCTGCTCGATCTGCTCCGCCGTCCGCGCGGCGCAGACGACCTTCGCGCCCGCCGCGGCCCACATTCGCGCGATCTCGCGCCCGATGCCCCGACCCGCTCCCGTCACGATCGCGACCCTGCCCGAGAAATCGACCTGCATGGCGTGCCTCTCTCCGTCTTCCGGGCGGCGCCCGGGCTCGAACGGGGGTCGATCCGAGCCGCCGCCCGGCGGTCGGGCGAGGCCCGTGAGCGCCCGGATCATTAGCATCGATCGGTTGTTCGGGCGGAGCCGCGCGTGATAGGATGGACGGGATCGAAGGAGGATCCCCGATGTTAAGCAATCGATGCATCGTCGCGGCTCCGGCCCGCGGCGCTTCCGTCCTCGCTGCGCTCGCCAGGCCCATTCTCGTGATCGCCTCGCTCTTCCTGCTCGCCGCGCTCGTGCCCGGGCGCCTGCGCGCGGACGAGACCTGTCAGTCGCCCTATCTCCCCAAGGTCGTCGGACAGGAGGACTTTCTCTACGTCTGGACGGTCGGGATCGAGGGGCTCGGCGACGGCTTCGACAAGCTCGTGACGGTCGGCGTGAATCCGGCGCGGGCCGACTACGGCAAGGTCGTCCATTCGATCTCCGTCGGGAGCCGCAACGAGGCGCATCATGCGGGCTTCACCGACGATCGCCGCCATCTCTGGGCCGGCGGTCTCGACTCGAGCGCGATCTTCGTATTCGACGTCGCGAGCGATCCCGCCCGGCCGAAGCTCGTGCGGACGATTCGCGACTTCGCGGAGCAGACGGGCTGGGTCGGCCCGCATACGTTCTATCCGATTCCGGGGCGGATGCTGATCTCCGGCCTCTCGAACGCGAAGGATCTCGGCGGCCGGACGGGCTATGCCGAATTCAACAACGACGGAACGCTGGTGCGGACGGTTCCGATGCCCGAGGAGGCGAGCTACGGCTACGACCTTCGCATCAACGCCCATCTGAATCGCATGCTCTCGTCGTCGTTCGCCGGCCACCGCAACTACATGCGGAAGCTGCCCGAGCTGCTCGGGGATCCGGAGGCGATGAAGGCATTCGGCAATACCATGGTCGTCTGGGACTTCCATGCGCGGCGACCGCTGCAGATCCTCGAGGTTCCGGGCGCGCCGCTCGAGATCCGCTGGGCCCTCGCGCCCGACGCCGAGTACGCCTTCACGAGCACGGCCCTCACCTCGAAGCTCTGGGGCATCTTCCGCCGCGAGGACGGCAGCTTCGAAGCCGTCGAGATCGGCACGATCGGCGACCCCGCGAAGACCCCGCTGCCCGTCGACATCAGCCTCTCGCGCGACGACAAGACGCTCTTCGTCGACTCCTTCATGGACGGCATGGTCCGCGTCTACGACGTCTCGAACCCGCGCGAGGCGAAGCCCATCTACGAGCGCAAGATCGGCTCGCAGGTCAACATGGTCAGTCAGAGCTGGGACGGCAAGCGGCTCTATTTCACGAGCTCGCTGCTCGCGAACTGGGACGGCACCGGCCATCCCGACGAGCAGTTCCTCAAGGCCTTCGACTGGGACGGCCAGGCGCTGCATCCGAAATTCGAGATCGATTTCCGCGCCGAGAAGCTCGGGCGTCCGCATCACATGCACTTCGGACAGCTCGGATTCTGGGGCAGCGCTGCGGTCGGCGGATGAGTCGGCTTCGGTGGCAGCCGCTCGCCCTCGTCGCTCCCTTGCTGGTGGCGGCGGGCATCGCGGGTGCGGCGCATGAGGACCACGGCGCGAGACACGGGGAAAGAGACGGGACGAGAGACGGGACGAGAGACGGCGCGACCAGCGCAGCGGCCGGTCCGGATCGCGCGCCGCACCGCGCCGTGATCCCGCCCGCCGCCCGGCCGCGTTTCGAGGCGCCCGAGCCCGGCAGCTATGCACTCCCGCCGATCGATCGCGTCGGCCAGCATGCGCTGCTCGGCGTGACGGGACGAGCGGAGCCGCTGCTCCGGATCGCGCCGGGAGAGCTGGCGCTCGTCTCGTTCGTCTATCTGAGCTGCAACGAGGCTTGCCCGCTTTCGACGGCGCTGCTCCATCAGCTCGACCGCGCCCTCGCGGAGCGTCCGGAGATCGCAGAGCGGGTCGAGCTCGTGACGGTGAGCTTCGATCCCCGGCGCGATCCGCCGCCGGCGATGGCCGCCCTGCGCGCGCGCATGGCGCCGAAGGGCCGCTGGCGTTTTCTCACCGCCCGAGACGCGGCCTCGCTGCGCCCGGTTCTGGCGGATTTCGGCCAGGACGCCGTCTGGGTCCCGGGCGAGGGCGATGCGCCCGACGCGCTGCGGCACGTCCTGAAGGTCTTTCTCGTCGATGCGCGCGGCGACGTCCGGCAGATCTATTCGACCGGATTTCTCGACCTTCGGCTCGTGCTGGCGGACCTCGAGACGTTGTTGGCGTCGAAGCCGGGCAGTTAGAGTACCGGCACCGTCGAGGACGGTCCGAGGGTTTCGATCCGAACAGCTCCGGAGGACCGACGCGATGCGCGGCGCAGCCGAACGATTCTACGATCCCTACCTCGCCGAGCATCAGGCGAACGCGCACGCGATCTATCGCCGGCTGCGCGACGAGGCGCCGGTGTACCACCATCCGGAGCGCGGCATCTGGGCGATCTCCCGCTTCGAGGACGTCTGGAACGCGACGCTCGACCTCGAGACGCTCTCGACGGAGGGCATCGAAGAGACGCGCACGCTGCTGCCGATGCTCAACTTCATGGACCCGCCGCGCCACGATCGCCTGCGTGCGCTCGTCTCCCGCGCGTTCACCCATCGCCGCGTGAACGAGATGGAGGAGCGCGTACGCGGCGTCGCGCGCGAGCTGCTGGACGCGCTGGAGGGGCGCGAGCGCTGCGAGCTGGTCCGGGACTTCGCCGAGCCGCTGCCCGGCCGCATCATCGCCGAGATGATCGGCGTTCCGCCGGAGCGCCGTGAGACGTTCCTCTCCCATACGCGCTGCATGCTGACGACCGATCCCGCCCTCTCGATCACGCAGACGATCGAAGAGCCCTCGAAGCGCATCTACGAGGAATTCGCGCGCCTGCTGGACGAGCGGCGCCGGCAACCGGCGCAGGATCTGATGAGCGCATTGATCGCCGCCGAGATCGAAGGGGAGAAGCTCGAGAACGAAGAGATCCTCGGCTTCTGCTACCAGCTGATCGTCGCGGGCAACGACACGACGACGTCGTTGATCGGCAACGCGGCCGTGCTCTTCGCCCAGCATCCGGATCAGCGCGCGCTGCTGGCGCGCGAGCCCGGCCGGATTCCGAACGCGATCGAAGAGGTGCTGCGCTACGAGCCGCCGGCCCAGGCCCTGCCGCGCCAGACCCGAAAGCCGCTCGAGCTCCACGGCCGCACGATCCCCGCCGACCAGCGCGTCCTGCTCGTCTGGGCCGCAGCGAACCTCGACGAGCGCGAGTTCGAGGCGCCCGAGCGCTTCGACGTCGGCCGGAAGGTCGGTCGTCATCTCGCTTTCGGGCATGGCGTCCATTTCTGCCTCGGCGCGTCGCTCGCGCGCATGGAGGCGCGGATCGCCTTCGAGGAGCTGCTGGGGCGGCATCCCGACTACGCCCTGGCGAGCGAGCCCGGATGGGTCCATTCGCGCTGGGCGAGGGCCCATGGCACGATCGACGTCGAGTTGGGACGGCGCGCGCAGCCGCACGCCACGGCGCGTTGAAGCGCGCCGCATCGACGAGGAGAGGGCGATGCACACGGCGCGGCGGGGCTTCGTCCGGATGGCGGTCTCGATGATGACCCTGCTCGGGATCGCGGCAGCGGGGCCCGGAGCGGCCGAGGAAGAGGGTGCCCTCGTCGACGGCGAAGGTGCGCGCCTCGAGGCCGCCTACGCGGCCTTCGTCGCGGCGGTTCGCGAGGCGGGCGAGATCGTCCAGCGACATCCCTTCTACGGGGAGCCGGCCAACCGCGCGAGCGCCTATGCGTTCATCTCGGGGATGTTGATCGCGACCCTCGAAGAGGACGTCGTCCAGGATGCGGATCATCCGTTCTTCCGGATCCTCGACTTCCGAATTCGCGAAGGCGGCGACAATCCCGACCAGCGCTACCTCTTCAGCCGCGTCCGCGGCGACGCGACCTATCGCATCTGGGGGACACGCGGGAGCGTCAACGGACTCGAGCTCCAGGTCTATGCCGGCGAGCCGTGGCGCAAGGGCGGCGGGCGATCGGTATCGACGCTGGCCTTCGAGGACATCGCGTTCGACGAAGAGGGCCGCTTCGAGATCTTCCTCTCGGCGCAGAAGCGGAGGGGCAACTGGCTCGCGAACGCGCCGGACGCGAGCGAATTGATCGTGCGGCAGGTCTTCAGCGATTGGAGCAGCGAGCGGCCCGGTGAGATCCACATCGATCGCGTCGGCTTCGAGGGCAGGCCGCGGCCGACGACGACCCAGGCCGCGATGGCCGAGCGCTACGAGCGCGCCGCCGCCGATCTCGTGCGGACGGTCGCGACCTGGCCGGATTTCGTGCTGGGGCGCTATGTCGAGGACCGGCCGGCGAACGTCCTCTCGGCGCCCGCCGATCCCGCCTCCGTCGGCGGCGTCGCCGGGCGATTCATGAGCAACGGGCATTTCGAGCTCGCGCAGGACGAGGCGCTCGTCGTCACGATCTGGCCGATCGACGCCCGCTATCAGGGCATCCAGCTGACGGATCCCTGGTTCTCCTCGCTCGAGTATGCGAACCGCGTGACGAGCCTCTCGGCCGATCAGGCGCGGGCGAGCGCCGACGGCGCCTATCGATTCGTCGTCTCGGCCCGGGATCCCGGCGTGCAGAACTGGCTCGACACCACCGGTCTGCCGCGGGGCACGATCCTGATCCGTTTCGACGGGAGCCGGCTGAAGTCGTTTCCGCCCGAGAAGGTGCCCGTCGCGCTGAAGGTCCGATTCGCGGACCTGGCCGAGACGTTGCCCGCCGATACGCCTTCCTTCGACGAGCCGATGCGCGCGGCGCAGATCGCCGAACGCCGGCGCGCGGTGCAGATCCGATTCGGGAAATGATGCAGTCGACGGCATGATCGACTTCGATCCCTACGACGAGGCATTCCTCGACGATCCGCTCCCCGTGTACGCACGGCTGCGCAGCGAGAGCCCGGTCCATCGCTCGGAGCGCTACGGCGCGACCTTCCTCTCCCGTTTCGAGGACGTCTGGACGGCGACGCAGAGTCGCAAGCTCTCCGTCGCCGGGGGCATCACACCGTCGCAGCTTCTGCTGGGCGCCCCGGCGAATCCGGACATGCCGAGTCAGATGGATCCGCCGCGCCACACGGCCATGCGCGCGGTCCTGTCGCCGCATTTCCGGCCGGGGGCCGTGGGGCGATTCGAGCACGAGATCCGCGCGCTGGCGCGGGCGCGGATCGAGGCGGCGCTCTCCGTCGGACGCCTCGACGTCGCGGCGGGTCTCGGGGCAAAGATCGCCGCCCACATGGCCTGCCGGATCGTCGGATTCCCGCTCGAGCATGCGGAGGCGCTCTGCGAGCGCGTGAACGCCTTCTTCCATCGCCGAGCGGGACACCGCGGAGAAACGGAGAAGGCGGCCGAGGCGGCGACGGCGCTCTTCGGCTGGGTCGCCGAGTTCGTCGAACAGCTGCGCGCCGAGCCCGCGCGCGCGACGGGGCTCTCGGCGGATCTGCTCGCCGCGCGCATCGAGGGGCGTCCGCTCGACGATGCGGCGCTCGTGAACGCGGTCGTCAATCTGCTGATCGCCGCTTCGGATACGTTTCCCAAGGCGCTCGCCGCGACGGTCGATCGCCTCGTGGGCGCGCCCGATGCGCTGCGCGCGGTGGTCCGCGATCCGGGACTGCTGCCCGCCGCCTTCCAGGAGGCGGTGCGCCTCGAGACGCCGACCCAGTTCCAGGGGCGGACCGTCGCCGAGCCGATCGCGCTCGGCGGCCGCACGCTCGCGAAGGGCGAGCGCGTCTGCTTCCTGTTCGCCGCCGCGAACCGCGATCCGTTCGAGTTCGCCGCGCCCGACCGCTTCGATCTCGCGCGCCGTCCGCCGCGCACGCTCGCCTTCGGCAACGGCCTCCATCTCTGTCTCGGACGGCCGCTCGCGATGCTCGAGGCGAGGGTCGTGCTCGAGGAGCTCTTCGCGCGCATCCCCGAGCCCGTTCCGCTCCGCGACGAAGCCCGCTTCGCCCGCACCGAATACGTGCGCGGCTGGCTGCGCTACCCGATCGGATTCGAGCCGGAGGCGGCATCGCCACCGCGTGGAAGGGGATGATTCGATGGAGAAATCGGTCGTGCAGCGCGTGATCACCGGGGCGGCCACGATGCGCCTGATCGAGTCCGCTCGTTCGAAGGCCCGGGACGAGGGGCAGGCCGTCGTCGTCGCGATCGTCGACCGAAGCGGTTGCCTGGTCGGATTCGTCGCCGAGCCGGGGGCGCCGCGCATTTCGCACGCCGTCGCCCGGGACAAGGCGTTCACGGCCGCGATGACCGGGATGTCGACTCGCGCCTGGAAGGAGTTGTTGGACGCGATGCCCCCGCACGACCGGGAGATCGCCCTTCGTGCCGAGGGCCATGTCGGCACCGACGGCGGGCACCCGATCTTCGATGCGGGGGAGCGGATCGGCGGCATCGGCGTTTCCGGAGCGGCGACGGGCGCGCTCGACACGCTCATCGCAGAGACCGCGATCGCCGCGCTCGACGCGGAGCGTTGAGCGGCCCCCGGGAGCGCCCCGGGCCCGTTTCTGGCGGGCTGACCTCCGGGTTCCACCGGCCCTTCGCCCGGCATGCGGCGGGTTCTCGAGCGCCTAATCCGATCGCGCGGCGCCGTCGACCGCCGGCGACGCGAACACCGCATGCACCCCGCCATCGACGGGCAGCGTCACGCCGTTCACGAAGCTCGCCTCGTCCGAAGCCAGGAAGACGGCGGCGTGCGCGATGTCCTCGGGCGTGCCGAGGCGGCCGATCGGGACCTGGGCCTCGAAGCGCCGCAGACCGTCGCGCACGGTCGCGAGCCAGCCGAGAAAGCCCGGCGTCGCCATCGGGCCGGGCGAGATCGCGTTCGCGCGGATGCCGTAGCGCCCGTAATCGGCGGCGATGCTGCGCGCGAGGGAGATCACGCCGGCCTTGGCCATGCCGTAGACCGCGAGATGCCGAACGGCCCGCAGGCCCGCGCCCGAGGTCGTCATCAGGATGACGCCCTTTCGCTGCGCCATCATGACGCGCAGCGCCGACTGCGTTCCGTAGAAGACCGAGTCGAGATTCAGCGCGATGAGCCGGCGGTATTCGGCGAGGGCGACCTTCTCCGTCGGCTCGGGAACCGCGCCGCCGGCGTTGGCGAAGAAGACGTCGAGCCGGCCGAGATCGCGGACCGTCCGGGCGATCAGCGCATCCATCGCCTCGGGATTCGTCACGTCGGCGACATGGGCGACGGCGTCGCCGCCGCTCTTCGCGATCGCGTCGACCGTCGCCGCTGCGGCGTCCGCGTCGATGTCGTTGACGACGACGCGGGCCCCCTGCGCCGCGAACAGGCGCGCGCTCGCGGCCCCGATGCCGCTGCCCGCGCCGGTGATGATGCTGATCCGGCCCGCCAGTCGCTCGCCCATGGCCGCATCCTATCACGCCGTGGGGCGATGGGGCGGGGGCGAAGGGCTGTGGAAGGGGCGTGTGAGTCGATTCGCGCTTTGAGACGTGGACCGCCAATTTCACCCGGCACGATCCGTGCTGAGTGGCGGCCATGCTCGCCACCACAAACGACCGACGCCCGCCC
>CAUJGH010000562.1 GCA_963169575.1 Myxococcota bacterium
GCCGTCGCCGATTTCATCGAGCGACGGCTTCAGCGCGCCGGCTACCGCGGGAATCCGCTCTTCACCCCCCGCGCCGCCCTCGCGATCCATGCCGAGACGAACGGCGTCCCGGCTGCGATCGGCCGCCTCTGCGAGCGGCTGCTGGTCGATGCCGCGGCGCGCCGATTACGGACGATCGACGAGCCCTTCGTGCGCTCGCGCCAGGAACTGCGACCCGGCCCCGCCGCAGCCCCCGACCCCGACGGCGGCGAGGAGGTCTGGGACGACGCCGACCACCATCCGCGGGAGAGTGCGATCCCCGAGCTGCTGCTCGAGCACACGATCGCCGCGCCGCGTGCGAACGCGGGGCCCGCAGCCGGCGGAAGCACTCCACGGTCCGAAGCGTCGCCCGCCGGACTCGCGCCCGCAGCGGACGTCCCCGATCCGGCGCTCGAGGCCTGGCTCTCGGCGCCGCCGAGCGCAGCCGAGCTCCGCGCGATTCGGGGGGGCTTCCTGCGCCGCCAGCTCTGGCCCTTTGCCGCGCTCAGCGCGGCCGTGGTCCTCGGCGGCGTGCTGCTCGCGCGCTGGAGCGCCGATCCCCGTGAGAGCGGCCTCTCGCCTTCGGGCCCGCCGAACGCGACCGGCGCAGAATCACAGGTCGCGGGGGAGGCCACGTCCGCCCCGGTGCTCGGCCGACTCCGCGGGCCGGTCATGACCGGCCCCCCCGGCTCGCCGAGCATGCCGAGCCCGCCGCGAAGGACAGCGCGGCTCGCACGGGCGGGAGGCGGGGCCGTGCAGAATGAATCGCGGCTGCAGCGCGCGAGCGAGCTCGACGACGCCGCGCCTTCCCCGCCGCGTCGGACGGTCGCGGTTCGCGAAGTCGAGCTCGACCCGCTCGAGCCGGGCGACGCGCGCCCGACGGACCTTCCGCCCCCGGCCAGCATCGAATCCGCGATTCCCTGAGCGATCGCCCCGGAGCGCTTCACCCGGGGCCCGCGCCGGTCGATCAGGCCCAGCGGGTCGTACTCCGCGCGCGCGGAACCCGACACAGATGACTTGGAGTTTGCGCCTGCGATCCTAGGATCGTGTCTCGCGCCCCACCGCCAGCTCGAACCGACCGGGAGCATCGAACATGCGTGCCTACCTCAACGACGTGGTCCTCCTCTATCTCGACGAGATGATCGATTGGGAGAACTACTTCCACTGGCGCCGCGGCGAGCAGGCCGACGCCGACGTCGATCGCGCGGCGATGCGCGAGGTGCTCGAGACGGCGGCGCAGATCTGCGAGGAGCAGGAGCCGAAGCTGCGCGCGGGCTGGGAGCAGTGTGCGCGCCTCGAGAACGGGAACGTCGTCTACCCGCCGCACATCGCCGAGACCCTCGACAAGCTCAAGCAGGCCGGACTCATCAGCTTCGGCGTCGAGGAGCAGTACGGCGGCTTCGAGCTGCCCGCCTTCGTCGCGAACGTGATCCTGCAGATGGTGGCCCGCGCGGACGCAGGGCTGATGACGATTCTCGGGCTCCAGGCCGGCGTCGCCGAAGACATCCAGCGCTACGGCTCCGAAGAGATGAAGCGGGAATACCTGCCCCGCTTCGCCTCGGGCGAGGTGATGGGCGCGATGGACCTCACCGAGCCCCAGGCCGGCTCGGACCTCGGCGCGATCCAGACGCGCGCGACGAGCGAGAACGGCAAGACCTTCGTCGACGGCAACAAGATCTTCATCACGAACGGCGGCTGCGAGATCCATCTCGTGCTCGCGCGCGATGCGGAGACCTTCGACCAGTCGAAGGGCACGACGAAGGGCCTCTCGCTCTACCTCGTGCCGCGGACGCAGAAGGACGGAAAGCCGAACGGCGTGACGGTGACCCGCCTCGAGGAGAAGCTCGGCATCCACGGCTCGCCGACCGCCGCGATCCAGTTCGAGCATGCCGAGGGCTTCCTCGTCGGCGAACGCGGCCAGGGCTTCACGGCGATGCTCTCGCTCATGAACAACGCCCGCCTCGGCGTCGCCGCCCAGGGTGTCGGCATCGCCGAAGCGGCCCTCGACGTCGCGATCCGTTATGCGCGCACGCGCGTGCAGTTCGGCCAGCCGATCGCCGAGCAGCCGCTGATGAAGAGCCGTCTCGCGCGCATGACGATGGAGCTCGAGGGCAGCCGCGCCCTGCTCTATCGCGCCTGCGCGCTGACCGATCAGAATCGCGCCATCGAGGCCGTGCTGGCGCGCATCGCGAGCGGCTCCAAGGAGATGTCCGAGGCGCAGGCCGCCGAGCTCCAGACCCTCTACGAACGCAACGAGACCCGGATCCGACTGCTGACGCCGCTCGCGAAGTACATGGGGACGGAGGCCGCGGATTCGATCAGCCGCGACGCGATCCAGATCCATGGCGGCCTCGGCTTCATGGCCGAGAGCGAGGTCGCGAAGCTCCACAACGACGCGATCATCACGACCATCTACGAAGGCACCTCGGAGATCCAGGTCTCCTTCGCGCTGAAGGAGATCGGCAAGGGCGCACTCGGCGTCGTCTTCGAGATCCTCGAGGCCGAGCTCAAATCCTTCGAGGATCCGCGCCTCGCGGAGCTCGCCGACAAGGTGCTCGCGGGCATGAAGCAGATCCTCGGTGCCGCCGGCGCGCTGCTCGCGGATTTCAAGTACGCGATGATGTCGGCGCAGTCGCTGGCCGAGGTCGTCGCGAGCGTGCTCGCCGCCGGCGAGCTGCTGAAGCAGGCGAAGGCGGATCCGCGCCGATTCGACCTCGCGGCGACGTGGATCGACCGCCGCATGGTCGATCTCGAAGGCCGCTGCAAGCGGATCAAGACGGGCACCGTCGCCCATCTCGATCGCTGCGCCGCGGTGATCGATCTCGTCGACTGACGGCGCCCGGGGCGCGGGCCGTCGCGCAGGTCCGCGAACTCAGTCCGTCTCGCACGCCCGGCGGAGCCACTCCCCGAGCACGATCCCCGCGGCGGCCTGCACGTTGTAGGACGGGATGAAGCCGTGCATCGGAATGCGCAGGCAGGCATCCATCCCGGCGAGGATCGGCGCGGGAATGCCGAGCGCCTCGCCGCCGAGGAACACGGCGCACGGTGCTTCGAGGGCCGCCGACCAGGGCGAGGCAGCGCCCTCCGTCTCGAGCGCGAGCAATCGGCGCCCGGCGCGGCGGGCTGCGTCGACGGCGGCTTCGGCGGTCGCGTCGAGCACGGGGAAGAACCGATCCGCCTGCATCGCGAAGCGCATCGCACTGGCCCGCTCCGCGCGCGTCCAGCTCTCGGCGAGGACGATGCCCGCCGCGCCCGCGACCTCCGCGGCGCGTACGATGAAGCCGACGTTGCCGGGATAGCGCAGCCCGACGAGCACGAGCACGAGCCCGGCGCGCCCCATCAGCTCGCCGAGCGAGGGCCGCGTCGACGGCCCTTCGAGCGCGAGCACGTCCGCGGCCTGCGCGCCTTCGGAGAGCCGGAGCAGCTCGCGCTCGGAGGCGAATCGGATCTCGCTGCCGAGCGCGCGGGCGCGCGCGACGACGGCGGCGATCTCGGGAGCGAGGTCGCCCCGACGGCAGACCAGCAGCGGAATCGAAGCGCCCCGATCGAGGGCAGCGGCGATCGCCTCGGGGCCTACGACGCGTCGGCGCAGCAGCTTCGATTCGCCCGCCATCGGCACGTCGCTCTTCGTTCTCGGCGCCGGCGCCTGCCGGTGCTCAGTGCCGGCCCGGCGTGCGGCGCGGGATCATGTCGAGGATCACCTGCATCGAGAGCTGACGCTGCTCCGCCGCCCGGGACGAACCGTCGAAATAGGAGAGCAGGAAGTTCCCGTCGAGCATCAGCAGCACGCCCATCGCGACCGTATGCGGATCGAGCTCGCGCGGCACGATCTCGGCGAGGGTCTCGGTCAGCGCACCGCCGAAGCGATGATGAAGATCGAGGACCGTGCGGACGAGCCAGTCGCGGAAGCTCGTATGCTCGGTCGCCCAGCGAATGAAGCCGTCGACGTCGGCGCGATGCTGGGCAATGAAGGATTGATAGAGCTCGACCTGCTCGCGCAGCCGCTTCTCCGGCGGGAGCGAGGACAGGTCGCGGGCGAGCGAGGCGCGGAAGGGCTCGCAGAGCCGATTGAAGCATTCCCGGAAGAGCGATTCCTTGTCGCTGAAATGCCAGAAGACGGTCGCCCGCGACACTTCTGCATGTTCCGCGACATGGGCGATGGTCGTGTTCTCGTAGCCTCGGGTCAGGAAGAGCTCGGTCGCTGCGACGAGGATGCGTTCCTGGGTCGCCGCCTTGCCCGTCAGAGGCTCGTCGACGGAGGGCAGGAGCGCCTGCACGTCGTCCGTCTCGCTCTCGATTCCGTCCCTGGCCATCGTGAAGCTCCTCTGCAGCGAAGGCAAAGGCGGAGTCTAACGTCTCTCCGCCGTTTTCCCGGTGGCCAGCGCCACCTCGAACGAGCGTTCGTTCGCGCGCGGCACATGCCTTCGCTGCTAGCTTGCGAGCGATCCGGGGGGAAGCGCATGAGCGATCGGCAGGACGCGGCACACGGGCGCGACGCGGACGAACTGGCCACCGCCCTGGGAAACCGCGCCGGTGTCGTCGAGTGGGCGAACGAAGCCTTCGCGCGCTTGACGGGCATCCCGCTCGCCGACACCGTGAACAAGCCCGTCGAGCGATTCCTCGAGCGCGCCGGCCTCGATCTCGAGGTCGTCGATTTCGTCGCCCAGCATTTCTTCGAGGGCCGGCCCTGCCGCCTCGAATTCCCCTTCGAGCGGCCCGACGGGCGCCGCATCGAGGTCCTGCTCGACGTCGAGGCGCTGCGCGACCCGATGGGCGAGATCGATCGCTTCCGTG
The DNA here is from genome assembly GCA_963169575.1 of Myxococcota bacterium. Classification (GTDB taxonomy): domain Bacteria; phylum Myxococcota_A; class UBA9160; order UBA9160; family UBA4427; genus UBA4427. The sequence goes on from CAUJGH010000562.1 coordinate 4,813, forward strand.
CGACCGCCTGCGAGCGCAGCGATCCGGCCGTCGTTCCCGTCGTCTCGTCTTCGTTCTCGTCTTCGTCCTGGCCCTCGTCTTCGTCCTGGCCCTCGTCTTCGACCTGGCCCTCGCCCCGCTCCGGAGAATCCGCTCGCCGGGCGGAGCCCGAATCGGCGCCCCGGCCGCCTCCGCCGTTCCCCTCCGCCCGGCTCGCCCCGGCAATCCAGCGCGTGCTCGCACAAGCGAGTGCTCGGCCCGGCCCCGCTTGCTCCGATCCATCGGAGGCCTGGCTGCTCGATCTCGCCCTCTCGCCCGAACCGCTCGTCATCCGCGGCAGCGACGCAGCCCTCGAAGCGCTCATCGCCGCCCTCCTGCGCGCCGCGCGGGCATCGCTCGCCCTCGCCGATCACGCCTGGGCCACGATCACCCTGACCACCGGCCGAACGACCCCACGGCGCCGCTTCATCTCGAAGGTCCATGCGATTCCGGCCAGCGCGCCCGCCCTCTCCGGCTTGCGCCACATCCATCTCGAGATCCACGACACCGGCGCCCCGATCGACGCGGACGGCCTCACGCGGCTCCGCGCCTTCGCGGCAGCGGCATCGGCGGCAACCGTCCCGGAAGGGGAAGCTCGATGCGATCCGGCTGGGGACCCTCGAGGAATCTGCGCCGCCGACCCCCGCGGCCGCAGGGCCGCGCGCGAAGAAGCGCTGGTCGACGCGATCCGCAGAGCAGCGCGCCTCGGCGCATCGATCCACTTCGATTCGACGCCGGGCTGTGGCAATCAGATCCTGGTGTTGTTCCCCGCCTGAATCCGCGCGCCCGTTCCCCGGCCCGGATCGCATTCCCCAGGCAATGCCCGACGGAAGCCGATCCGGGGCCGATCTGCAGCCGATCAGGCCAGATACATGCCGCCGTTGGTCGCGAAGATCTGGCCCGTCGTGTAGCCGGAGATCCGAGGACAGGCCATGCCGAGCACGGTCGCTGCGATGTCTCCGGGCTCGGCGATCTTGCCGAGCAGCGTCGCGCGCTTCATGGCGGCGATGCCCTGCTCGCCGATCGTCGCGAGCATCGGCGTGTTGACGGGACCCGGCGCGATCGCGTTCACGCGAACACGATAGTTCGAGTATTCGCGCGCCGTCGTGCGCGTCACCGCCTCGATCGCCCCCTTCGCCGCGGTGTAGTCGACCTGGCCGACGTTGCCGTTGCGCGCCGACACGGAGGAGAAGTTCACGATGAAGCGGTTGACGCCGTCGTCGAGGGGCTGATCGCCGTTCGCCTTGAAGAGCGGATGCCAGTGCTGGACGGCGACCTCGCGCGTGAAGAGGAAGGTCCCGCCGAGATGGACCGACAGGACGAGGTTGAAGTCGGAGAGGCTCTTCTTCGTGATGCGGGAATCGCGCGTGATGCCGGCGACGTTGACGACGCCGTTGATGCAGCCCGTCGCTTCGAGGACCTGGGAGACGGCCCGCTTCACGTCCGCCTCGAGCGTCACGTCCGCCGGTACGACCAGCGGCGCGTTCTTCATCGGCTGGATCGCGCTCTCGAGCTTCGCCTTCGCCGCCTCGAGCCGCTTCGGGTCGAGATCGACCATCGCGACCTGCGCGCCATGGCGGGCGAGGGCCTGCGCGATCCAGAACCCGATGCCCTGCGCCGCCCCGGTCACGATGTGGGTCTCACCGAGGAATGCGCCTTCGCGCAGAACCAGATCCATTCGAGCCCTCTCCTTCTCGACGCCTTCGTCGCGTCGTGCGTCCCGCCGTGCCCGCCGCGCGCCCTCGCGCGGTCGGGCCGGGAAACGCCTCAAGAAACCTTCGCGACCCCGATCGGACACGAGACGCCCGTTCCGCCGAGCCCGCAATAACCGCCGGGGTTCTTCGCGAGGTACTGCTGATGGTAGTCCTCCGCGAAATAATATTCGGGAGCGGGCGCGATCTCGGTCGTGATCGGCCCGTAGCCCGCCGTGTCGAGCTCCTTCTGGAAGGCGTCGCGCGAGGCGAGCGCCATCGCCTTCTGCTCTTCGTCGTAGTAGTAGAGGCCGGAGCGGTACTGGGTGCCGACGTCGTTGCCCTGGCGCATGCCCTGGGTCGGATCGTGGCTCTCCCAGAAGATCCGCAGCATCTCCGCATAGCTCGTCTTGGCCGGATCGAAGATCGCGCGAACGGCCTCGGTGTGGCCCGTATGGCCCGAGCAGACCTCTTCGTAGCTCGGATTCGGCGTATGGCCCGCGACGTAGCCCACCGAAGTGCTGACGACGCCGGGCGCCTGCCAGAACTTCCGCTCCGCGCCCCAGAAGCAGCCCATCGCGACGAGGACCTTCCCATGGCCCTCGAACGCTGCGTCGAGCGGTTGGCCCGTCACGAAATGCTTCGCCGCGACCTTCATGCGCTGGCTCCGGCCGGGCAGCGCGTCTTCCTTGCGCGGGATCTCCAGCGGCTTTCCGAAGAGTCTCATCGTCGTGCCTCCTTCATTCTCGCTTCATTCTCGGGTGCGCACGAGCGCGCGTGGACGCTCTCGGACCGGCTCGGAGTCGTTCGAGGCTGACCGCGCCGGCTCGGCCTGGGCGCGGACCGCAGGATAGCCCCCGCGGCCCGGCAGCGACATCGCATGATACGCTCCCGCGCGAAGAGATCGGGGGTCCCGTGCGCATCGCCACCTGGAACGTCAACGGCCTGCGGGCCCGCCTCGAATTCGTGAAGCACTGGCTCGCCGAACGCGCGCCCGACGTCGTCGGCTTCCAGGAATTGAAGCTCCCCGACGAGCAATTTCCCCATCTCGAGTTCGAGGCCCTCGGCTACAAAGCCGTCACGCACGGCCAGAAGAGCTGGAACGGCGTCGCGATCCTCTCGCGGCTCCCGATCGAGCCGATCGAGGCCGGCCTGCCCGGCGAGGCCGAATTCGGCGCCCGGCTGATCCGCGCCCGCGTGGGCCAGGGCCCGCTCGCCCTCGACTTCACGACCCTCTACTGCCCGAACGGCAAGGACGTCGACCACGACGACTATCCGAAGAAGCTCGCCTGGTTCGATTCGCTCCGCCGCTGGGCAGCGGAGTTCGTGCGCGCCGATGCGAGCGCCGTCCTCTGCGGCGACTTCAACATCGTCCCGACGCCTCTCGACACCTACGACGAGGAAGCGCTCGCCGGCTCGATCTTCCACACCCCCGCCGAGCGGGAACGTTATGCAGCGCTCCTCGCCGTCGGGCTCCACGACCTCTACCGCGAGCTCGAGCCCGCGACGAAGGCCTTCAGCTGGTGGGACTACCGCGGCGGCGCGTTCCATCGCAAGCAGGGACTGCGGATCGACATGCTGCTCGGAACGCCGGCAGTCGTCGCGCGGCTGAAGTCGGTCGAGATCGATCGGGAGTGGCGGAAGAAGAAGGGCGAGCTGACGGCTTCGGATCATGCGCCGGTGGTGGCGGAGCTGGATCCGGCTTGACGAAAGATCCGCCCATCAACGGATCAATCGATACTGCAGGCTCAGCTGACCGCGATGGGCTTCGCCGTCGCTCCCGTCTCGCGCGTTCTTGAAGCCGAACAGGTACTCGATGCCGACGTAGAAGTTGCCGCCGATCCCCCAGATCAGGTTGGCCTGCACATAGTGAGTCTCATCGTAGGCCTTCTCCCCGAGCGCCGCGGCACCGTCTAGATCGACGTATCCGTAGGTGATCTCCGAACGCCAGTCGTCGCTCCAGAAATGGCGATAGCCGGCCATCGCGCCCCAAACGGACAGCGTCTCGAGATCTCCCGAGGCATCGACGACCGCGGCGCTTCCGCCGGGCAGATCCTGCACGTAGCGTCCGAGACCATCGCCATAGGTCAGGCGCGCCGTCGCGTTGTCCTGGCCGAAGGTATGCAGTACGCCCGACAAATTGAGCCCCCAGCCGATGACCTCGTCTTCCGGTCCGGCCGAATCCTCGTACCCGATGGAGCGCACCAGCCCCGCCAACTGAACATGTCCCGGCGAACCTTCGAGACGCCAATTGGCGGCGAAGTCCGGCATCCTGTTGCGGGTCGACGCCGTCGTCGGCAGCGCACCGACGTCGCCCTTCGGCTGTTCGATCGAGATCGCGAGATGGTTGTGCGGGTTCGGAGAGTAGGTGTATCGGAGCTGCGGCTGGCGGACCATCGCCTGCACCCCCGGCCCCTCGAAATCGAGGGTGTCCGGATTGGCATCGGGATCCGCGAACGCCGTCCAGGTCTGCCCGCCGGTGATATTGGCGACCTGACCATAGAAATGACGCAGGTTGTAGCTCATGTCCGCGGAAGAGCTGTCGCCGAAGAAGTCGTTCTCGTAAACGACCCGGAGCGCGCCGATGGGCGTCGGCGAACGGAGCTCGAGGTTCACTCGCGTCTGTTTGGCCTGGATCGTGAACTCGTTGTCCCGGCCGTGGTTCGACTCCCCGCGCACGGGAATGCTGCCGGTCACGAACTTGTTCGGGTTCCCCAGCTTCGTCGAATCCGCGATCACGTCGACCTTGGCATAGCCACCCAGCCTGGCCCAGGAGTTCGTCCACGGGATCTGAAAGAAGCCGGCATAGCTCGCATCGATCGGCGCGTTGCCCGGTCGAGGCGCCGTGACGTTGTCCTGGTGGATCAGATTGCGGTGACGCCCCTCGAACGGATGATCCGCGAGGCCCTCGTGGCGTTCGTCGGAATCGGTGCCCTGCTCGGAAGTCTGCTCCGCGACTCCGTCGTCGCGCTCGGGTTCGACGTCACTCTCTTCGGCGCCGCCGGCCGACGCCGGCAGAGCAGGCGTCGATCCGTCCTCGGCCTGTACCCCGGTCGGCAGGATGGCGAGGAGCAGCGTCGCCACCGCGTTGCGCAGGCGGGCGGCTGCAATCACCGCGCGAGATCTCGCGCGAGGGCAGCGACGCCGATCGCACGCGATCCCGTCGGCTGGATCGGGCGGTTGTTGCGGTCGAGCTTCGCCTCGAATGCCTCGAGCTGCTCCCGGCTGGCCGTCAGGGGCGATTGCATCAGGAACCACTCGACGCTCTCCGTGCAGGGCGGGGTCGTGAAGGAGCCCAGATAGGCGTAGCTCGGAGCCTCGGAGGCGAGATGGACGGCGGGATCGATCGTTACGTCGGGTCTGTGGACGGTCTCTCCCCGGGCAGCCGGAAGATGATCGATGAGCCGCTGCAGATTCGGGTTCGGCTCACCCTCCACGAAGAAGCCCGCGGCGACCGCAAACGTTCCGTTTTCGCTCTGATGCACGAAATGCATCTCCATCGGAAGATGACCGCCATCGATCGTATGTTCGCTGGGCGTGTGGAAATGGAATTGCTTGAGCTCGTAGACGTCCCGCCGGGTCGTCAATCGGCTGCCTTCTTCGACGGTCACCTGCAGCGTGTGACCATTGTCGACGATGTCGGTGACGTGTTCGTGGTGGGCAATGCGAAGCGCGGTCGGACGATAGTCGAGACGCACGGCATCGCCGTCTCTTTCGCTCGCCGCCGAGAGATCGATCGGCGACTGCGTCCCCTCGTTCGCACAAGCGGCATACGCCGGGCTGAGGGAAGCCCAGCGAGTCGGGCCGTCCTCGCCTGAATATCCCCATTCGACTGGTCGCGCGGACGCGGACGCTCCGATCGGTTCGGCCAGCGAGGGCTCGGAAGCCGGCGCTCCAGTCGGGCGATTTCCCGGACCGGAATCGGCGCAGGCCAATGCGAAGGATCCGATCGCGATGGCTCCGATCAGGTTCGAGCGTCTCGGAAAGCGGCTTGAGATCGTCATCAGATCGGACTCCCGTGGTGGTCATGTCCTGGTTGGACGGGATCGGAACCAGAGGCGCGAGCTGAATAGCACGTCTCTTCGCCCCGATGTAGACGTGCGCGTCGCTCGAGCGATCGGCTCAGGCATGCGGGGCAGTCGCCTCGGAACGCCGCCGCGCCACGACCCCATCCCGCAGCTCCCGCTTCAAGATCTTCCCCGCCGCGTTCCGCGGCAGCGGCTCGCGCACGACCTCGACGAGCGTCGGGACCTTGAAGCTCGCGAGCCGCTGCTCGACGAACGCCTGCAGCGCCGCGACGTCGAGCCCCCGGCCCTGCTTCGGCAGCACGGCACAGGCGACCTCCTCGCCTAGCCGCTCGTGCGGCACCCCGAAGACCGCCGCTTCGTGGACGCCCGGGAACTCGTAGAGGATCGCCTCGACCTCGGCGCAGTAGATGTTCTCGCCCGCGCGCAGCACCATGTCCTTCGCGCGATCCTCGACGAACACGAAGCCCTCCTCGTCGACGCGCCCGAGATCGCCGCTCTTGAGCCAGCCGTGGACGATCGTCTGGGCCGTGGCTTCGGGCTTGTTCCAGTAGCCGCGGATCAGGTTCGG
>CAUJGH010000563.1 GCA_963169575.1 Myxococcota bacterium
CTCGCGCAGGACGCGCAGATCCGCGCTCGCGATCTGGGGCTTCAGCTCGAGCGAGAGGCTCGGCGTCGTCGCGAGCAGGGTCGCGATCTCGTCCGCGCGTTCGCTGCCCGCGGCCGAGAGCGTCGCCGTCCCGGGCGCGTAGGCGATCGGTGCGGGCGCGATCCGCTCGACCTTCCCATCGCGGGTCACGGCGCCGAGCAGTTTGAGCGGCGACGCGAGCGCCCCGACGAGCGCCTTGCGCAGCGCCTGGCCGATCAGCCGGCCGACGCCGACGTCGACCTTGTCGCGCTCGCCCGCGACCGGGAGGGCGAGCGTGATCTTGCCGTCGAGATCCTTCAGCAGGCCGAGGGCGACCGAGAGCGGAATCCCGAAGCTCTCCTGGAAGGCGGCTTCGCCTTCGGCGCCGCCGACGGCCAGCGTCTGCACGACGACTTTGTTCCGGGTCGTGAAGCGCTCGCCGCGAAGGCGCGCCCTGGAGTCGAGCGAGAGGGCACCGTCCGAGAGGGAATAACCGGTCGGGACGAGATAGGGATTGAACTGATCGAGGGGGAGGGCGACGAGCGTGCCTTCGAGCTTCGCGTCTTCCGGATCGATCGAGCCGTGGACCGACAACGAGGCCCCGCGCAGCCCCTGCACCTTCATGTCGAGCGATTCGACCCGGCGTTCGGGCCACGCGATGCCCGAAGCCTGGAGGTCGATTGCCTCGAGCTTGGCGCGGTAGAACGGCTCGACCGCGCGGTCGGCGATGCGCGCGCGGCCGCCTTCGATCTTCAAGGCATCGAGGGCGACGCGAAGGGCGATCGTCGAGGGGGCGGCCTCCGCTTCGTCCGGCGCGGGCGGATCCGCTTCGCTCGGTGCTTCCTCGCTCTCGTTCGGCGCTGCGCCTTCGGCTTCGGTCGGCGGCGCTTCGCTGTCCTTTGCGGTCTCGGCCGCTTCGGGCTCGAGCGGCGGCAGCACGATGCCCTCGGCCGTTCGGGTCAGGCGCACGTCCGGCCCGACGAGGCGAATGCGCGCGAGCCGCAGATCGACGGCGCGCGGCTTCGCGGGATCGCCGGGGCCGAGCAGATCCGGGAAGACGAGCTGCGACAACACGAGCTCGAGATCCTGCCAGGCGACACCGAACTGCTTCGCCGTCGTCGCCTCCTCGAGATCGAGCTGCGCGAGTCCGATCCGCCCGGAGGCGCGCAGATCGCCGGCGAACGCGAGGTCGAGATTCGCGCGCAGCAGGCCGTCCCGAAGCCAGTGGACGGCGGGGGCGTCGATCCGGGCCATGAGCGGCGCGAGGGCGAGATCGTGGATCGCGAGCTTGCCGTCGAATGCGAGCGGGGTCGGCGCGAGCTCGCCGTCGAGGGTCAGCGAGCCCGACGGTGACCCGACGTCGAGGGCGAGCGGCGCCCGGGCCCCGGCCTCGCTCGAGAGCGCGCTGAGCTCGGCTTCGATCCGAAGCGGGAGCGGCTCGGCAGCCCCGCGCAGCTCGACGACGGCGTCCGACAGGATCAGCTCGCCGATGCGCCAGGCGAAGGGCGACGGCTCGGCTGCGTCGTCGGTATCCCCTTGCTCTTCGTGCGCGTCGGACGTGGCTTCCTCGTTCTCGTCCTCGTCTTCAACCGCTTCCGCGGCCGCGACAGGGACGGACGACGATTCGCCCGGTGCGAGCACGGCGATCGGACTCGCCGCTCTGGGATCGACCACGAGCCGCGCGCCTTCCGAGCGGATCGAAGTGATCTCGGCGGCCCGCTGGGCGAGATCGATCCGCTCGGCGACGACTTCGAGCCGCTCCCAGGCGAAGGCCGGCTCCGCGAGGGCCGGCACGCCGATGCGGAGATCGGCGATCGCCGCGCGCCCGCCCAGCTCGTGGCGGCCGCCGGGCTCCGAGCGGTATTCGAGCGCGGCATCGAGACGCCCCGAGAGCGCGTTCCAATCGAACATCGTGAGATAGGCGCGCGCCTTGTCGATCGGGATCCCGGCGAGGTCCAGCGTCGCGCGGATGTCGAGACCGTCCTCCTGCTGCTTGATCCAGGCCGCGAGCGAGACGGAGCCCTCGTCGAGCATCGCTTCGATCGCGATCCGACCCGGCTCGTCGTCGCCCGGATGCGTGCGGATCGCGAGCTCCCGAGCGGAGAGGTCCTCGATCCCGAACTCGAACCGCTGCGGCTCCCCGGAGACGGTGTGGTCCCGCAGCGCGACCGATCCATCCCGAAGGACCACCTCGTTCGCCGCGAAGGACCAGGCCGGCGCCGCGCCGGCGTCGTTCGCCCGTGCATCGGCCGGCGGCTCCGCGTCGCTCGCCGAAGCGATCGGCTTCGGCAGCACGAGCCCGTCTTCGAAGCGATCGAGCCGGACGGCGAAGCCCTCGACCTCGAACTCTTCGATCTCGATCGTCCGGCGGAGCAGTGCGAGCCAGCTGATCTGGGTCCAGAGCCGATCGGCTTCGAAGAGGGCGGGCGCATCGGAGGGGCGTTCGTCGATGTGGACCGAGAATTCATGCAGGGTCACGCCACCGCGGAGCAGCGAGAGGTCGAGGTCGCCCAGCTCGATCCGGCCGACGAGTGCTTCGTCGGCCCGGGCGACGAGGATGGGGCGCAGGACGAAGGGCAGCGCGGCGCGTCCGACGAGCAGCAGCGCGCCGAGGCCGATCAGGATCCGGTTGCGACGCGAGCCGACGAGCCGGGAGAGGAAGCCGGATTCCGAACCGTTCATGACGGCGGAGAATAACCGGGATCCGAGCGGACGGGCGGGCGATCGCCGGACCATCCGGTTGCGGTCCTGCGATCCGATCGCGGGCGGCCAACGCCCGACGCGAGGCGGGATCGGCTAGCGTCGAGCGGCACGCGTCCGGCGATCGGGCGCCCGGATGCGTGCGCGGAAGGACGACGAATCGCGATGGCGAAGCGCGCGCTCGTGACCGGCGGAACGCGGGGGATCGGGAAGGAGATCGTGCGCGAGTTCGCGCGCGCCGGATTCGACGTCGCGTTCACGGGCCGAACCCTGCGCGAAGGCGAAGGCCGTGAGGAAGACGACGCGGGCAACCCGACGCCGCTGCCCGGGAGCCTCGAAACGACGCGGGCGATCGTCGAGGCCGAAGGCCGCGAGGCGCTCGCGATCCAGCTCGATCTGCTCGTGCCGAGCTCGGTCGATGCGGCCATCGAGACGATCGAGCAGCGCTGGGGCCGGATCGACGTGCTCGTCAACAACGCGATGTACGAGCAGGGGCGCTACACGAACGCCTGGATCCGGGATACGCCGATGGCCGAATGGGCCGCGAAGATCCAGGCGAACTTCCTCGCTCCGCTCGCCTTCGTGAAGGCCTTCCTTCCGGGCATGATCGCAGCGCGTTCGGGCTGCATCCTCAATCTCTCGACCCGCCACAACTACACGAAGCAGGCCGGCCCGCCCGGCGCGGGCGGCGCCGGCGTCTCCTACAACTGCTCGAAGGCGGCGCTCGGCAAGCTCGCCGACGGCATCGCGGCCGAGCACGGCCGTGACGGCGTGCTCGCCTTCGACCTCGACCCCGGGCCGGTCTGGACCGAGCGCGGCGAACGCCAGCACGAGCGGATCGGTTATCCGCGCGAGATCTTCTGCCCGACGCCGGTCCCCGCGAAGGCCGCCCTCTGGCTCGCGACGGATCCCGAGGCCGCGCGCTACAACGGTCAGCATTTCATGGCGCAGGAATTCGTGCGCCAGCGGGGCCTCTTTCCGGACTGGGAGACGTCGCTCCCGATGAACCGGCGCTGGTCGCCGACGGCGATACTCGACTGGCGCGAACGATCGAAGAAACACGACTGAAACGGGAGGAAACGATGGGCCGCTGGACACGCACGGAGCTCGAAGACCAGGCACACCACTACCGCCTCACGGCGCGCAAATCCGCGACGACCGGCGATTGGAGCCATTGGGCGAACCTCTTCACCGAGGACGCGACCTACGTCGAGCATCATTTCGGCCGCTTCTGCGGGCGCGACGCGATCTACAAATGGATCAGCGCCATCACGACGCCCTATCCGATGAACCACATGATCTATTTCCCGTGGACCTGGCACGTCGTCGACGAAGAGCGGGGCTGGGTCATCTGCGAGCTGATGAACCGCATGAAGGATCCCGGCGATGGTTCGCTCCACGAGGAGCCGAACATCACGATCCTGCATTATGCGGGCGACGGCCTCTGGAAATACGAAGAAGACGCCTATGACTGGCAGAACATGGCGCGCATGATCGCCGGCTGGCAGGCGGTCAAGGAGCGCTGCGAGAAGCTCGCCGAGCAGGGCCGCGATCCGCGCGACGAGCGCCACATCGCGGCGATCGAAGGCGTGGAAGTGAAGCGCTAGTCGGCCGAAGCCCGGCCCCGGGCGGGCCCGCCGATCTCAGAACAGCGTGTCCTGCGTCTGCGACATCGGGATCAGGTAGAAGAGCCCGGGGAAGGGCGGATCGGCCTGTTTCACCGCCTCGTAGTACCGGCGCAGCAGATCGCCCATGCGGGTCTTGCGGTGGTACCAGCTCTCCGATGCGCGCGCGGCGGGGACGTGGTCCGAGAGCCCGAGGGCGGCGGTCTCGTAGTAGGCGCGGATGTCGAGCAGGAGCTCGCCGATCCGGCCGCCCGGGTACGCCACGGCATTCCAGGGCGCGCCCTCGACGACGGCGACGAAGGGCCGGATCGCCTCGGGCACGCCGTCGGCATCGACGATCCGCCCGACCTGGGGTGCGCCCGTTCGCGCGAGGCCGCGTTCGTAGGCGGGGCGCAGGGCTCGGGCCTCGGCGATCGCCGGCGCCTCGTTCGGATCGAGGCGCGGCGGGATCGGGCAGGCGAGCGGCTGCTCGGCCTCGTCCTCGATCGCATCGGGGAAGTCCACGAGAATGGGCTCGGTCGACGGAGAGGATCCGGGCGGCACGGGCGGCGCGGACGATGCGGAGGGCGAGAGCGGAGCGCGCGGCGAGGACGATGCGCTCGGCGCTTCGAGCAGGGCGAACGCGGCGTCGAGCACGCGCCGCTGATAGGCCGGGTCGAGCGGCTTGCCGAGCGGCCGGCCGAGCGGGAACTCGCAGTAGAGGCCGCGCGGCGGACCGATGGCCTCCGCCTGCTTTCGATTCGAGAGCAGCGAGACGGTCGCGATGCCGGAGGCCTCGAGGGCGCGTGCGAGCGTACTCACGGTACGCGTGCACATCGGTCAGACGGGCGTCAGCAGCGCGACGTCGACGCCGTCGCGCCGCAGATCGGCGGCGAGGCGCGGGCCCGTATCGAGGAGGAAGGTGCCGAGCTCGAAGGTCGAGCCGATGAAGGAGGCATGGCGCGGGGCGACGCGGCCGATCGCGCCTTCGCGCTCCATCTCGGCGAGCCGGTCGATCGGATAGACGACGTTGCGATCGAGGGCGAAGCCCGAGCGGTCGAAGTTCGTGCTGTTGTGGGCGAGCAGCAGGCGTGCGTCGTCGCGATCGAAGAGGCGGTAGTCGTGGGTCTGGTCGGCCCAGGGCTCGCCGGGATGGGCGAGGGCGGCGGTCGTCACGATCGCGACGGTCGCCTGCGCGAGCGGCGGCGGCGCCACGCGCTCGACCGGAGGGAAGTCGAGGCCGGGCGGGACCGCGCCGACGCGGGCGCGCAGGTCGGAATCGGCGGACATGACGGGGGTTCCTCCTGCGCGATCGGTCGCGGGCGAGCTTAACGGAACGCCGGCAGGGGCGAAATGCGATCGGGGACGAATCGCCGCCGGTCCGGATCAGCCGGCTGCGGGCGGGCGGCGCAGGAATTCGACGAAGAACCGGACGTGGCCGACGGGCTCGACCTCGTGGGGCACCTGCGGCGCGACGACGCCATCCCGTCCGGGAACGAGCCGCTCTTCCCGGACTTCGGGCTCGAGCACGCGATAGACGAGCTCGCCCTCGAGCACGCAAATCCTTCCCCAGACGGCAGCCTTCGTCGTATGTCGGCGCAGGAGCGCGGCCGGGACGGTCGTCTCGTCGAAGATCGGCGTTTGGCGGTAGGCTTCGAGATCGTTCGGTAGAGTGGCCATGCCCGCGAGCGTCGCAGTCGTTCGCCGGCCTCGCCAGCGCGCCCGGGAAAGCGAATCGTTCGATGGCCTCGCTGCAGAATCCGATGGACGAGTCGATCCGATCGGCGCTCGACGGCAGCGTCGGCGCCGCGCCTCCAGCGCAGTCCGCGCCGGCTCCGGAGATCCGCGTGACGGGGCAGGGCGCGCTGGCTTCGCGCTTCGACGTGACCGGCCTCGCGGCCGCTTCGATCGCTGCGGCGGGGGCGGAGATCGCGCGCTTCGCGGCGGGGCCGGGGGCGGCGCGTGCGCTGGAGGACGGGCGCGGAAGAGCCG
>CAUJGH010000564.1 GCA_963169575.1 Myxococcota bacterium
GATCGTCGGCATGCAGGATCGCGAGGACCGGGGTCGTCACGCCCGCCTCGCGGTAGCGCTCCACGTGCTCGCGACATTCGCCCGGCGAACCATGGATCACGAGGGCGTCGACGACTTCGTCCGGGATCGCGGCGGCCGCGGCAGCCCGATCGCCCGCCTGCCAAAGGCGCCAGAGATCCGCGAGCAGCTCGCTGCGTCCGAGCCATTCGTGATAGGCGGCGTAGACGGGAACCGTCAGATAGGCCGCCGCCGCGCGCCGGGCGATCGTCCGCGCGAGCGCGCGATCCTCGGTCGGGATGACGAAGAGGCGCGCCACGATCTGCTTGCCGGGCCCGCCGGCATGGACGATCGGCGCGACTCGCCGCACGTCCTCCACCGAGAGCCAGTTCAGGATCGCGCCGTCGCCGTGACGCCCCGCGAGCCGAAGCATCCCCTCGCGCAGCGCAGCGACGAGGATCGGAGGCGGGCTCGCGAGCGGCGCCATCTGGAGTCGGAACCCCTGGACGGCGAAGCTCGCGAAGCGCTCGTCGATCTTCTCGCCGGCGAGTGCCCGCCGCAAGAAGAGCAGCCTGTCCTTCACGCGCTGATAGGGTGCCTCGAAGGGGATGCCGTTCCAGCGCTCGACGATCACGTTCGACGACGCGCCGATCCCCAGCGCGAAGCGTCCCGGCGCCGCCTCGGCGAGGCTCGCGGCGCTCATCGCGAGGGTCGCGGGGCCGCGGGTGTAGGCGGGCACGATCGCGGTGCCGAGCCGCGCCTGTGGAACCCAGGCGGCCGCGAGCGCGAGGGGCGTGAAGGCGTCGGTGCCGCCCGCCTCCACCGACCAGAAATCGGTGTAGCCGAGATCGACCATCTCGCGCAGCCAGTCGCGATGCTCCGCGAGCGGGACGCCGGCGAGCGGGATCGTCATGCCGAGAGTCGTCATCGGGATCCTCCGCCCCCGCTTCAGGACTGCTTCGCGACCTTGGCCCAGGTATCGCGCAGAGTCGCGGTGCGGTTGAAGACCGGCTGGCCGGGCCGGCCGTCGGGATCGGCGCAGAAATAGCCGAGCCGCTCGAATTGGAAGCGCTCGCCCGGCGCCGCGGAGGCGAGCGCGGGCTCGAGCCAGGCGCGCGGGACGATCGCGAGGGATTCGGGATCGAGGCTCGCGGCGAGGCCGGCCGGGGCGTGCGGATCCGGCTGCTCGTCCTTGAAGAGCGTGCCGTAGAGGCGCACCTCGGCGGGGATCGCATGCCGGGCGGAGACCCAGTGGAGCGTGCCCTTGACCTTGCGGCCGTCGGGGGCGTCGCCGCCGCGGGTCGCCGGGTCGTAGCTGCAGCGCAGCTCGGTGATCTCGCCCGCCTCGTTCTTGACGACGGATTGGCAGGTCACGAAGTACGCATAACGCAGGCGGACCTCGCGGCCGGGCGCGAGCCGGAAGAACTTCTTCGGCGGGTCCTCGAGGAAGTCCTCACGCTCGATCCAGATCTCGCGCGAGAAGGGAACGCGGCGGGTTCCGGCCGCGGGGTCCTCGGGATTGTTGATGGCCTCGAGCAGCTCTTCCTGCTCTTCCGGATAGTTCTCGATCACGAGCTTGATGGGATCGAGGACGACCATCCGGCGCTGCGCTTCCTGGTTCAAGACCTGGCGGACGTGAAACTCGAGGTTCGCGAGCTCGATCAGGTTGTCGCGCTTCGCGATGCCGATCGCGTCGCAGAACTCGCGGATCGCGCGCGCGGGATAGCCGCGCCGGCGCATCGCGGCGATCGTCGGCATGCGGGGATCGTCCCAGCCCCCGACGTGGCCCTCGTCGACGAGGCGCTTCAGGAAGCGCTTGCTCGTCACCATGTGGGAGACGTTGAGGCGCGCGAACTCGATCTGCCGCGGACGGCTCGGAACGGAGACGTTTTCGAGCACCCAGTCGTAGAGCGGGCGGTGGTCGAGAAACTCGAGGGTGCAGAGCGAATGCGTGACGTGCTCGAGGGCGTCCGAGAGCGGATGGGCGAAGTCGTACATCGGGTAGATGCACCAGGCGTCGCCCGTGCGGTGATGGCGCTTCTTCTGGATGCGGTAGAGGATCGGGTCGCGCAGGGCGACGACGGCGGCGGCCATGTCGATCTTCGCGCGCAGCACGCGGCTGCCCTCGGCGAACTCCCCGGCCCGCATGCGGGCGAAGAGGTCGAGGTTCTCTTCGACGCTGCGGCTCCGGAACGGACTCTCCCGCCCCGGCTCGGTGAGCGAGCCCTGGTTCGCGCGGATTTCGTCGGCGCTCTGGTCGTCGACGAAGGCCTTGCCCTTCTGGATCAGCTCGACCGCGAAGCCGTAGAGCGATTCGAAGTAGTCGGAGGCGTAGTGGAGATGATCGCCCCAGTCGAAGCCGAGCCAGCGGACGTCGGCCATGATGCCTTCGACGTACTCGGTCTCCTCGGTCGCGGGGTTCGTATCGTCGAAGCGCAGATGGCAGCGGCTGTTCGGGATCTCGCGGGCGAGGCCGAAGTCGAGACAGATCGCCTTGGCGTGGCCGACGTGGAGATAGCCGTTCGGCTCGGGGGGGAAGCGCGTGACGACCCCGGCATGCTTCCCCGTCGCCAGATCGTCGGCGATGATCGCGCGAATGAAGTCCTGGCCCTCGCTGCGGGACTCTCCACGGGAATCTCCCCTATCGTCTCCGGACACGGCAATCCTCGTTCACTGGCGCACGGCGGCGCGGGGGACGACCCGATCGCTGGCCCCTCGCCGGGGGCAGCGGCGGGCTCGGATCGGATCGCGGCGGAGTCTCGCATGGCTCGCGTCGTCGTCCAAGGCTCGCCGCCCGCCGCGCGTCGCATCGCAGGCGGGCCCCGACGCGCCCGGGCCGGGCGAAGTTCGCGCGCCGGCCGCGCCCCGATCGTTCCCCCGGCCGCCGGACCGGATTCGCGCTGCTATTCTGCGCCGATTCCCGCGCCCGACCGGCCGACCCGAATCCTCCGCAGGAGCCTCTCGACATGCGCTTCTTGACCGAGCCCCAGATCGAATCGATCCGCGAGCGATTCGGGACCCCCGTCTACGTCTACGACCAGAAGACCCTCGAGGCCGCCGCCGATCAGGTTCTCGCGTTCCCCGCGCCCTGCCGGCTCGTCGGCCGCTTCGCGATGAAGGCGCTGCCGACCGCGGCGGTGCTTCGGATCTTCGACGCGAAGGGGCTGCATGTCGACGCCTCGAGCGGCTTCGAGGCCGAGCGCGCGCTGCGCGCCGGCATCACGCCGGAGAAGATCCAGATCACGGCCCAGGAGCTGCCGAAGGATCTCAAGGGCCTCGTCCAGCGAGGCGTCCTCTTCAACGCCTGCTCGCTTCATCAGCTGCGCCGCTTCGGGGAGCTCTTCCCGGGCGGCGAGGTCTCGGTCCGCATCAATCCCGGCCTCGGCTCGGGCCACAACAACCGCACCAACGTCGGCGGTCCGAGCTCGTCCTTCGGCATCTGGCATGAGAAGCTGCCCGAGGTCCAGACCCTCGCCCGTGAATTCGATCTCCGCATCAGCGGCCTGCATACCCACATCGGCTCGGGCGGCGATCCCGAGGTCTGGCAGCGCTGCGCCGCCCTGACCCTCGGCATTGCGAAGCAGCTCCCCGATCTCGATCGTCTCTCGCTCGGCGGCGGCTTCAAGGTCGCGCGCATGCCCGGCGAAAAGGCCGCGGACCTCGCGGCGATCGGCGAAGCGCTCGCGCCGCAGCTCCGCGCGTTCCTCGCCGATCGCGGGCGCAGCGGCGAAGACTTCCAGCTCGAGATCGAGCCCGGAACCTTCCTCGTCGCCCTCGCCGGCGCGATCGTCTGCGAGATCATCGACGTCGTCGATACCGGCGAAGCGGGCCACCACTTCCTCAAGATCGACAGCGGCCTGACCGAGCTGCTGCGCCCTTCCCTGTACGGCGCCCAGCATCCGATCCACGTCGTGCCCCACGGCCGGACGGCCTCGGGCGAGACCGCCGACTATCTCGTCGTCGGCCATTGCTGCGAGTCGGGCGACATCCTGACCCCGGGGCCCGGCGATCCCGAAGGCCTGCTCCCGCGGCGACTCGCCCGGGCGGAGATCGGGGATACGGTCGTGATCGAGGGCGCCGGCGCCTACGCCTCGGGCATGGCCGCCAGCAACTACAACGCCTTCCCGAAGGCCGCAGAAGTCCTGATCGAACGCGACGGCAGCGCGCGCCTCATTCGCGCACGCCAGACCCTCGCGCAATCGCTCGAAAACGAGCTCTGATCCGGAGCCGGTCGGCTCGCCTCGGCTCGGATCGACGGGCCGGGGGCTCGGACTTCAGTCCTGGCTCAGTGGCGTCTCAGTGTCGGCGCTGCGGCTTCTGCCGGAAGCCCTTGCGAAAGGGCATCGCCTGGACGGTGCCCGGCTGCTTGGGCGGCCGCTCGAGCTGCAGCCCCCACCAGAGGACGCCGAAGCGCTTCATGGCGAGATCCTTCCCGTTCTGGAGCCGCGCGAGGTTCTCCTTCGTCGACTCGTTGCCGGACTCGATCTTCTCGCAGGCGAGCAGCTTGTCGATCGCGCCGCTGCGATCGCCTTGCTCGAGCAGCATCCACGCGTAGACGTGGTAGGGCAGGATCTGCTTCTTGTTGGCGCGGATCGCGAAATCGAGAATCTCGCGGGCCTTGGGCCAGCGGTTCGTGCGATAGAGCAGCGCCGCGTAGGCGATCTGCGCCTCGGTCGCGCGATAGCCGGCCTGCGCGAAATGCTTCTCCGCGCGCTCGTTGTCGTTCGTCGCGTAGGCCAGCATGCCGAGCTGCGCATGCAGCTGGCCTTCGAGCAGGATCTGCCAGCGTCCGAGCGGCATCAGGCCCTCGAGCTGGTTCATCGCCAGGGGAATCTGGTTCCCCTGGATCTGCTTCTGGATCGCGAGGAAGCGCGGCTCGATCCGGCGCGCGACCGCCCGGGAAATCAGCACGAAGCTCGCGAGACCGACGAGCAGGAACAGCACGATCCCCATCTGCCAGCCCTTCCAGAGATCGAGGGCCGTCCAGATGCCGCCGGCCAGCAGGCCGATCAGAGCCGAGATCGCGATCGTGTACATCGAAGCAGCCGTCCCCTGGAGAAGCGAGCGTCGGCCCGCGCGGTCGGCACTCTAGCAGCGGGGGGCGGGAGCGGGCGACGGGCGCGACGCGCGGAGCCGAAACGAATGAGGCCGCCGCCCGATCGGGTCGGACGGCGGCCTCGCCTCGGATGCAGCGCCCCGCGGCGCCAGGCGATCAGAACGTGTAGCCGAGGCCGACGGCCGCGCGGGTCGTCAGGTTGTTGACTTCGTCCGGCTGCACGCCGTTGTACTCGACGTAGTACGAGGCCCGGAACGACCACGCCGGCGTCAGCGGGATGCCGAAGATGACCTCCGTGATGAGCACGTAGGCCTCGGGGTCGTTGACCGGCATCCGCGCCGATCCCGTATGCGTGAACTGGACGGCGTCCTGGAAGAGCCCGTTCATGTACTCGAAGCCGGCCGCGAGATCCGCGAAATGATCGCTGTCGAGCTGACCACGATCGGGCGCCCCCGGAGCCGTGTCGATGTCGTAGAGCTCGAAGCGGTAGCCGACGCCGAATCGCGTATCGAAATGCTCCAGCCCCGCGTCCGCACCCTCCCAGAACCGATAACCCGGGCCGGTGACGGCCGCAGCGCGGACCATCCGATCCTGCAAGGAATCGCGCGAGAGCTCGGCTCCGCTCTGCCAAAAGAAGCGCTCGTGGATGGTTCGCTTCCAGTCGCCGAAGAGCCCCTGGGCATCCTGGATGACCTGGTCGTTCTTGTCGTTGTTGCGCTGACGCGAAGTACCGAAGACTCCATTGAATCTTCCTCGCAGCCAGTTCTCGCCGAAGCTCTGCTCCGCGACCCCATCGATGCTGCCCGCGAACGTATCGACCGTCCCCGTCTGCGCCGTGATCGATGCGCTGAGACCGCCGATCCAGCCCTCGTTCACCGGCGCTTCCGGCTCGTCGTGCGCAACGCTAGGTGCGGCGGCGAACAGCGCCGCAGTAAACGTCGCGACTGCCGCGTTGCGCGCGCAGGCAAACCCCTTCTTCGACTCCGTCGTCATCATCTCCCCTTCCCCTCCGGATGGAATGTCGGCCGGTAGATTACCCATGTCGCGCCGACCGAAAAGGGAAGATCGCCGGGCCGTGGCGAATGCTTCCGATGGTGGACCGGTACTCGCGTCGCGGAAAATCCGGGGCCACTGCTAGACTGCCGCCCGTTCGTCTGGCCGCCCCCCGACGCCGAGTCGTGAGACCCGCTGGTGAGATCCGCGTGAAAAATCGAGACGTGACGAGCGATGAGGCGAGGAGCGGGACCGTAAAAGCCACGGGATCGCGGGCTTCCGCCACCGCGGCGGCGAGCGAAGCCCCGGCGTTCCCGTCATCGCCGAGCCCGTCGCCCGCCTCGTCGCGCCGCCGCTCCCATGCGGAGGCCGAACACATCGCGATCGTCGCCGCCCGCACGGCGACCGCGCAGTCCGCGCGGGAGAGCCTCGAGAGCCTCTATCCCGTCAAATCTCCGGAAGACGCCGACGTCATCGTCGCCCTCGGCGGCGACGGCTTCATGCTCGAGACGATCCACCGCTTCCTCGAAACGGGCATCCCGATCTACGGCATGAACCGCGGTTCGGTCGGCTTCCTCATGAACCCCTATGCGAGCGAGGACCTGATCGGCCAGATCCGGCGCGCCGAATCGGCGAGCCTGCATCCGCTGCGCATGGTCGCCCATCTCGAGAGCGGCGCGCGCGTCGAGCTGCAGGCGCTGAACGAGGTCTCGATGCTGCGCCAGACGCGCCAGGCGGCGAAGCTTCGGATCCATGTCGATGGCGTCGTCCGTCTCGAGGAGATGATCTGCGACGGCGTGCTGCTCGCGACGCCCGCCGGCAGCACGGCCTACAACCTGTCGGCCCACGGCCCGATCCTGCCCCTCGATGCCGGCGTGCTCGCGCTGACGCCGATCAGTGTCTTCCGCCCGCGGCGCTGGCGCGGCGCGCTGCTCCCGCGGACGGCGCGCGTGCGCATCGAGGTGCTCGAGGCCGACAAGCGGCCGGTCAGCGCGGTCGCGGATTCGACCGAGGTGCGCGAGGTCGTCGAGGTCGAGATCGAGGAGAACCGCGACGTCGCCGCGGAGGTGCTGTTCGCCGCGGGCCAGAGTCTCTCCGAGCGCAACCTCGCCGAACAGTTCAGCCTGTAGCATGCGGCGAAGCGAACCATGACCGAAGCGACCGATGCGCTCGCCGCCCTCGCACGCCTCGCCCCCTGGATCCATCCCTGGGCGAAGGCGCTCCACGTCATCGCGGTGATCAGCTGGATGGCGGGCCTGCTCTACCTGCCGCGACTCTTCGTCTACCACTGCGAGGCGCCCGTCGGAAGCGCGCAGTCCGAGACCTTCAAGGTGATGGAGCGGAAGCTCTCGCAGTTCATCATGCGGCCGGCGATGCTCGCGAGCCTCGGCTTCGGCGCCCTGCTCGTCTCGCTGCCGGGGACCCCGGGCTACCTCCCCCATGCGGGCGGCTGGCTCTGGGTGAAGCTCGTCTTCGTCGCCGGGCTGCTCGCCAGCCATTTCGCGATGCTGCGCTGGCGCGACGCCTTTGCCGAGGATCGCAACGCGAAGCCCCAGCGGTTCTTCCGGATCGCCAACGAGGTCCCGACCGTGCTGATGATCGGGATCGTGATCTTCGTCGTCGTGAAGCCCTTCTAGCCCCGCCGAAGCGGATCGGAAACGTCATGCGCATCATCGTCCTGGGATCGGGAGCCGGCGGCGGATTTCCGCAGTGGAATTGCAATTGCCCGAATTGCCGCGGCCTGCGCGCCGGCACCCTCCGCGCGACACCACGCACGCAGTCTTCACTCGCCGTCTCGGACGGCGGCGGGAGCTGGCTGCTCGTGAACGCGTCGCCGGATCTGCGGGCGCAGATCGCGAGCTGCCCGCCGCTGCAGCCGGCGCGGGCGGTGCGGGATACGGCGATCGCCGCCGTCCTCATCGTCGATGCCCAGATCGATCACGCGACGGGCCTCATGACCCTGCGCGAGCATCGCGCCCGCCTGCAGGTCCACTGCACGCCGAGCGTCCATTCCGACCTCACGACCGGCTACCCGCTGCTGCGCGTTCTCGAATCCTATTGCGGCGTCGACTGGCATCCGATCGATGCCGAGAACGAGAAGCCCTTCGCGATCGAAGGCCTGCCCGGCCTCGAGCTGCGCCCGCTGCCCATCCCCGGCGAGGCGCCGCCCTACTCTCCGCGCCGCCATGCCCCGGCCCCGGACGACACGATCGGCCTCACCTTCGTCGATCGCGCGAGCGGCCGCCGCTGTTTCTACGCCCCCGGCCTCGCCGCGTTCAACGACCGCATCCGCACCGAGGCCCGCGCCGCCGACTGCGTGCTGCTCGACGGCACGCTCTGGCAGGACGACGAGCTGCAGACGCGCGGCGCCTCGCAGAAGACCGGTCGCGAGATGGGCCACCTCGCGCAATCCGGCCGCGGCGGCATGGTCGAAGAGCTCGCCGCCCTGCCCGGCCGCAAGATCCTGATCCACATCAACAACCCCAACCCGATCCTCGACGAGGACTCGCCCGAGCGGCGGCGTCTCGACACGCTCGGCATCGAGGTCGCGTTCGACGGCATGGAGATCTCGCTTTGACGACGCCCCCGAAACCGGGCGCCTCCGCCGAGCTCGCCCCGCGCACGCGCGCCGAGTTCGAGGCGGCGCTGCGCGACATGGACCGCTTCTACCATATCCATCATCCCTTCCACATCGCGATGAACGAGGGCGGCCTCGAGCCGGCGGCCGTGCGCGGCTGGGTCGCGAATCGCTTCTACTACCAGATCCAGATCCCGAGAAAGGACGCCGCCATCCTCTCGAACTGCCCCGACCGCGCCGTCCGCCGCCAGTGGATCCAGCGCATCCTCGATCACGACGGCGCCGCGGGCGAATGCGACGACGCCGGCGGCATCGAGGCCTGGCTGCGGCTCGGCGAAGCGGTCGGGCTCGCGCGCGAGGAGGTCGTCGATCTGCGCCACGTGCTCCCGGGCGTGCGCTTCGCCGTCGACGCCTACGTCCAGTTCGCGCGCACGGCGCCCTGGCCCGAGGCGATCGCCTCGTCGTTGACGGAGCTCTTCGCGCCGACGATCCACAAGAAGAGACTCGAGAACTGGCCGGCCCTCTATCCCTGGATCGACGCCGAGGGTTATGCGTATTTCCGGCGTCGCCTCTCCGAGGCGCGGCGCGACGTCGAGCACGGGCTCGACTTCACGCTCGGCCATTTCACGACCCGCTCGCAGCAGGACCGCGTCTTCGAGGTCCTGCGGCTCAAGCTCGAGATCCTGTGGGCGATGCTCGACGCGATGTGGGTGGCGTACGTCGACCGGCGGCCGCCGCCGACGCTCGCCGCGCCGGTGCCCGCATGAGCCCGAAGAAGCTGCGGCGCAGCGAATCGCTCGTGCTCGATCCGGATGTCTTGCGGGCCGGGCCGGTCTGCGAATTCCAATCGTCGCTCGCGGTCGAGGCACAGGGCGGAACGGCGGTACAGCCGTGGCGGGATCTCTTCCTGGCCGACGAGGCGGCGGGCCGGACGGTCGTCGCGAATGCGCGCGGGCTCGCGGAGGCGTCCTTCGCGCAGGTCGTCGTGCATCTGCAGAAGAGCCGGGCGGCGACCTTCGACGATCTCACCGAGGCCTGGCGCATCCTCGCGCCCGGCGGCGAGCTGCTCTTTTCGGGCTCGAACGCGCTCGGCGTCGTCTCGGCGGTGAAGCGGCTCGCGGAAGAGCTCGAGCAGCCCGGCGTCGTCGTCGCGAATCGCGCCCGGGCGCGCGTCGTCCGCTTCCGCAAGGAGGGCGAGCGCGCTCCGCAGCGCGAGGCGACGGATCCGATCGAGGTCGTGCTGCCGGACGGAATCCAGGGCGAATCGTTCCAGCTCGAGACACTGCCCGGCGTCTTCAGTGCGAAGCGCCTCGACCCCGGCAGCGAGCTCCTGATCGAAGCGCTCGGCCGGACGACGCTGCCGACGAAGCTGCCGAAGCGGATCGTCGATCTCGGCTGCGGAACGGGGGTGCTCGGGATCGTCGCGGCCCGGCTCTTTCCGGCGGCCGAGGTCTTGCTCGTCGATGCGGATGCGCGCGCGGTCGCTTGTGCGCAGGCGAACATTGCGCGGCTCGGGCTCGCCGATCGCGTTCGAGCGCTCTGGTGGGATGCGCGGGAGAAGCCGCCCGAAGACCGCTTCGATCTGGCGCTCGTCAATCCGCCCTTCCACCACCGCGGCCCCGAGGTCGACCTCGCTCCCGCGCTCGCCCTCTTCGAATCCCTCGCCGGCTGGCTCTCCCGCAACGGCCGCGCGCTCCTCGTCGCGAACCGGACGCTGCCCTACGAGGCCGCCCTCGGCCGCCAGGGCGAGGTCGCCCAGGTCCTCGATCGCCGCGGCTACAAGGTGCTCTCGCTCGAGAGGAGCGCACGCTCGAAATCCGCGAGGGGCCGGACGGCGCCGGGCGCGAGATCGGGCGGAAGATCGAGGCCACCGACGCGATCGCGATGAAGCGTCTCGACGACGGCGCCGAGCGCGCGGAACATGCGGCGCACCTGATGC
>CAUJGH010000565.1 GCA_963169575.1 Myxococcota bacterium
CGGCATGTTGTCCTGGGACGTCGATGCCTTCCTCGAGAGCCGCCGCCGCGACCTCTTCTTCGTTCCGATCGCGATCAACTACGAGCGGCTCGTCGAGGAGTCGGGGATGGTCGACGAGCTCGGGGGCGGCAAGAAGACGGAGGAGAGCGTGATCGGACTGCTGCGCGCGCGCAAATATCTCCAGCGCCGCTTCGGCTCGGTCCACGTCAGCTTCGGCGAGCCGATCTCGCTCGCCGGCGCGCTCGGACGCGACCGCCAGGCCTTCGAGGCCCTGGTCCGAGGAAGGATCGACGAGCCGGAGGGCCGCGCGGAGCTCGAGACGCGCAAACGCGAGTTCGTGGCGCGGCTCGGCCATGCGCTGGTCGAGCGCATCGGGCTCGCGACGGTCGCGAACGCGACCTCCGTCGCGGCGCTCGTGCTGCTCGGCGGGAGCCGGACCGGCATGCTCCGGGACGAGCTCGTCGCCGGCGTGAACGAATCGGCCCTGCTGCTGCGGCTTTCGGGCGTTCGATTGACGCAGGCCTTCGAGCGGGATCTGCCGGATTTCCGCGAGTCGATCGCCTTCCTGGAGCGCAGCGAGCTGCTCCGCTCTCGCCTCGATCATCGCGGCGAGATCGTGTTCTTCGAGGAAGACGATCGGGTCGCCCTCGACATCTATCGCAACGGCATCGCCCATTTCTTCGTGATCCCGAGCATCCTCGCCCGGGCGGTGCTCGGCGGGCTCGAGCAGACGCGTGTCGCGGAGACGCTCGAGGTCTGGACGGAGATCTTCTACCGCGAGTATTTCGAGTCGAGGGAGCTCGTGCTCTCCCGGGGCGAGGCCGTGCTCGAGCATTTCGAGAGCCGTGGCTTCGCGGCGCTCCGGGACGGAGTCTGGCGGGCCACGCACGCGGGGCAGAGGCCGCTCTCGACCTGGGCGGAGCAGACGCGCGGCGTCGTCGAGGCGTACGAGACGGTGGTGCGCGTACTGTTGGTCTGGATGGAGAGCGCGCCGGGCGGCGTCCTGCGCAGCGGGCTGCTCCGAGAGGCGCGGCTCGCGTTCGAGAACGCCCGGCTGCTCGGACGCGTGCGGCGCCTCGAGGTCCAGAGCGACGTGACCTTCGACAATGCGCTCGCCTGGCTGGTCGCGCGCGACGTGTTGCTGGCCGAGTCGTTCGAGACCGGGCGGAGGAACGTCCGGGAGACACGCTATGCCCGAGGGGAGAAGTGGCCCGAGCTCGTCTCGATCGCCGAGATTCTGGCGGCCGCGCTACGAGATGGGTAGCCTCGGCGCCCTTTCCGGGATGGCGCCGTTCTGCTCGCCCCCCGATCCGCCCGTCCACTCGCGCCGCGCTGCACCGGAGCCCCGATGAGCCCCGACCGATCCGATCTCTTCTCGCTCGTCGACTTCGAAAAGGGAGGCGGCCTCGTCACCGCGATCGCCCAGGACGATGCGACCGGCGAGATCCTGATGGTCGCCTACATGAACGCCGAGTCCCTGCGCCGTTCGCTCGAGAAGGGCGAAGCCGTCTACTGGAGCCGGAGTCGCGGCAAGTTCTGGCACAAGGGCGAGGAGAGCGGAAACGTCCAGAAGCTGAAGGGCATCTACGTCGACTGCGACGGCGACGCGCTCGTCCTGCGCGTCGAGCAGATCGGCGGCGCCGCCTGCCATACCGGCAAACGGAATTGCTTTTTCCGCCGCATCGATCGGGGGCGCGTCGAAGACGTCGGCGTCCAGGTCTTCGATCCGGCCGAGGTCTACAAGAAATGAGCGAAGATCGAAGACGCATCCGCCTCGGCCTGCCCAAGGGAAGCCTGCAGGAGACGACGCTCTCGCTCTTCGCGAAGGCCGGCTATTCCGTGCGCGTCTCCGGCCGCTCGTACTATCCGTCGATCGACGATCCGGAGATCGAGTGCATCCTGATCCGGCCCCAGGAGATGGCGCGCTACGTCGGGCAGGGCGTGCTCGACTGCGGGATCACCGGCCTCGACTGGGCGATCGAGACCGGCGCCGAGTTCGAGGAGCTCGCCGATCTGCGCGCGCCCTGGCCCAACTACGGGCCGGTGCGCTGGGTGCTCGCCGTCAAGGAGGATTCGCCCTTCCGCACGCCCAAGGACCTCGCGGGCAAGCGCATCGCGACCGAGGTCATGGGGCTCACGCAGCGTTATTTCGAGCGCCACGGCGTCACGGCGAAGCTCGAGTTCTCCTGGGGCGCGACCGAGGTCAAGCCGCCGGTACTCGCCGACGCGATCGTCGACGTGACCGAGACCGGCTCGAGCCTGCGCGCGAACCAGCTGCGCGTCATCGACGTCCTGCAGGAGAGCACGCCGCGGTTCATCGCCCATCGTCCCGCGCTCGCGGACGCATGGAAGCGGGGCAAGCTCGAGCGGCTCTGCCTGATGCTGCGCGGCGCGATCTCGGCGGCGACGCGCGTCGGGCTCTCGATGAACGTTCCGAAGACGAAGATGAAGGAGGTCATCGCGCTGCTGCCCGACGCGGGCGCCCCGACGATCTCGCCGCTCGCCGACGAGAGCTGGGTCGACATCATGGTCGTCGTGCAGGAATCCTTCGTCCGCGACCTGCTGCCCCGGCTCCACGAAGCCGGTGCCCGCGGCATCATCGAAATGCCGCTGAACAAGATCATCGACTAGCATGAGCGGACCGCCGCGCCGAGGGGCCATCCCCGTCTGGGAGCGCGGCCGGGCAGGGCGACTCGCCTTCGGCCTGATCGACCATCTGCGCACCGCCTGGTGGGGCATCGTCTCGCCGCGGTTCGGCGAGGCCGAGCCTCTCGTGATCGTCCAGGCGGCGATCCTGCGTCCTGCGGCCGGTGCGCCGGGCGCGGCCGAACCGGGCTCGCAGGAGGTCCTGCTCTCGGTGCGCAGCGAGCTGTTCGGCTGGGAGCTGCCCGGCGGAACGCCATTGCCCGGGGAATCGCTCGAGTCGGCGTTGATGCGCGAGATCCTCGAGGAGACCGGCCTCGTCGTCGAGCCCGAAGCCCTGGTCGGCCAGTGGGAGCGCAGCGGATTCCGGCCGCATCGCGCGATCGTCTACCGCTGCCGTGTGGTCTCGGGACGCGAAACCCCGTCGGCCGAGACGCCGCGGCTCGGCTGGTTTCCGGCGGACGCGCCGCCAGCGAGCCTCTTCCCCTGGTTCGCCGAGCCCCTGGCGCGCGCCCTCGATCGGGGCGCACCGCCCGTCCGGTTCGAAGATCGGCAGGGCCTGGCGGCGATCCTCGCCGGTCTCCGGATCGATCTCGCGATGCGCTGGCGGGGCCTCGATTGAAGAGCGGACGCCGAGCCCCGCGCGTCTTCCCCGCCGCGCGACCCGATCGAGGGCCCGCACCGGCAGGACGCACGCATAACACGGCCACGGCCGGCCGTCGCCGAGAGGCCGGCGGGCGCTCGAAACCGTCCTGATCTCGCGCACGTCGGCCGCCGTCTGCCGCACGATTGCCGCACGAATTCCGCCGGCTCGCGCGTCGCGAAGCGAGCCCTCGTCTGTACCTACGAGCGCCCTGGCTCCGGTCGCGGAGCGGCGCACGCGCGTCGCTCGATCGGTGCCCGGGCTCGGACGCGGCTCGCCAGGCGGGCCGTCGGGAGCGCGACGATGATGGACGTGCAGACGGTAGGCATGGCGGGAACCCGGACGCTCGGGAGCGGACCGCTCGCCGTTCTCGCGAACCCGCTGCGGGGAGCGCTGCTCGCCCTTCTCGCGCTCGCGCTGCTCGCCTGTCAGTCGGAGAACGACATGTCGCCCGGCGGCGGATCGAGCGCGCCGACCGCAGCCTTCAGTGAGGATCGGACCGCCGGTGTCCCGGGCATCGAGGTGCAGTTCACGGACCAGTCGACCGGCGAGATCAGCGCACGCCGCTGGGATTTCGGCGCCGCCGGGACGAGCAGCGAACCGAGCCCGCGCGTGCGGTTCGACGCGCCCGGCGTCTACGACGTCGAGCTCACGGTGACCGGCCCCACCGGCGAAAGCCGGCTTCGCAAATCCGCGTTGATCGCAGTCGACGAGGTCCCCGTCGCCGGCCTCGACTGCACGCCGACCCGCGGATTCGCCCCGCTCACCGTCGTCTGCACCGACACGTCGACCGGCGCGACGAGCGTCTCCTGGAACTTCGGCGACGGCGTCACCTCGAGCCGCCGCAATCCCTCGCACATCTACGCCGCGCCTGGCACCTACACGCTCCGGCAGACCGCGAGCAGCGCCGGCGGCAGCGATCGCGTGACGATCCCGATCGAGGTCCTGCCGATCTCGATCGGCACCAGCCCGGCGACCGGCAACGCGCCCGTCTCCGTCGTCCTCAGCGCCCAGACCGGCGGCCTCACGGGCATCCCGATCTGGAGCATCGACGGCCAGATGATCGGTGGCGCGATGAACGAGCTCTACACGTTCCGCCAGCCCGGGACTTACCGCGTCAGCCTCGTCTTCGGCGAGCTGGGCAGCGGCCTCGTCGGCACGGCCGCGATCGACTACGTCGTCGGCTATGGCCCGGCGACGGCGGATTTCGAGCCGTCGATCGCCGAGGGCTCGGGGCCCATGACGGTCGTCTTCGAGGATCGTTCCGGCGGCGCGATCACGCGCTGGAACTGGAATTTCGGCGACGGCACCGGGTGTACCTGGCCGGCGCCCGCGCCGTCCGGCGGCTTCCCCGCCTGCAATGCCGCGAGCCCGAGCCACGTCTATGCCGAGATCGGCAGCTACGACGTCCGCCTCGTCGTCACGGGCCCGGGGGCGACCCCCGGCGCGCCGGGGATCACATCGCCGGAGGTGTGCCGCGCCGTGCGCGTCCTGATCCTCGATGCGAGCTTCGAGCAGCAGGCCGCGAACGGTGCGATCGGCGGCGCCTGGACGCCGCTGCGGCCGGCGGATGCGCTGGAGCCCGCGGTCCACATCGCCCTCTCCCGGACCCCGGGCGGCGACGACGCCGGCATGCCGAGT
>CAUJGH010000566.1 GCA_963169575.1 Myxococcota bacterium
CCGCAGCGCCCTCGGTGTCGGTTGCGGCGCTCGCCGGCCCGGCGCCGTTCGTTTCGACCACCGAGTCGACTTCCACGGCCGAATCGCCTTCTGCGATCGGCGCGGGATCGGCCGACTCGCCGTCCTCCGCGCTGGCGCCTGCGTCGGTCCCTGCGGCGGCATCGCCGACGACCTCGGCCTTCGGCGACCAGTCGTAGGCGAAGTTGTCGAGCTCGCTCGCGATCAGGACGGCGGGCACGAGGCAGAGGATCATCGGCCACGCGCGCAGCGGCAGCGGGACGAGTCCGATGCGCGCGGCCTGCGGCTCGGCGACGCGGCGCGCGGCGAGAGTCGCGACGCCGCCGATGCCGAGCGCCGTCCCGATCCCGTCCGCGGCGAGCGGGCCGAGATCGAAGAAGAGCACGCCGATGAGGCCGCCCGCGAGGATCGCGCCGATGGTCAGCAGGAAGGCGCTCCGCACGTCGGGAAACGGCGGCGGGGCGGACGGCGGTCGCTGAGCGGTCATGCGGGACTCCGTGGCGTTCGTTCGGCGGGCTTCGGGCGGGCGAGAGTCGCACGTTCGCGCGCGAAGAGCGCCGCGAGCGCTCGCCCCGTATGCGATCGCTCGCAGCGCGCGACGGCCTCTGGCGGACCGGACGCGACGATCTCGCCGCCCGCTTCGCCGCCCTCGGGTCCGAGATCGATGAGGTGGTCGGCGCTGCGGATCACGTCGAGATGGTGCTCGATCACGACGACCGTATTGCCGCGATCGACGAGCCGGCGCAGCAGCCCGAGCAGCAGCTCGACGTCGACGAAATGCAGGCCCGTCGTCGGCTCGTCGAGCAGGTAGAGCGTCCGCCCCGTCGCTTTGCGCGCGAGCTCCTTCGCGAGCTTCATGCGCTGGGCCTCGCCGCCCGAGAGCGTCGTCGCGGATTGGCCGAGCCGCACGTAGCCGAGCCCGACCTCGAGCAGCGCCTTCAGCGGGCGCGCGACGGCGGGCACCGCGTCGAAGAGCAGGACGGCCTCCTCGACCGAGAGATCGAGGACGTCGGCGATCGAATGACCGCGGTAGCGGATCGCGAGGGTGTCCCGGTCGTAGCGGCGGCCGGCGCAGACTTCGCAGGGCACGAAGACGTCGGGCAGGAACTGCATCTCGACGCGGATCGCGCCGTCGCCCTCGCAGGCCTCGCAGCGGCCGCCCTTCACGTTGAAGGAGAAATGGCCCGGGCCGAGGCCGCGCAGGCGCGACTCGGGGAGGCCCGCAAAGAGGGCGCGGATCGCGGTGAAGGCATCGCTGTAGGTCGCGGGATTGCTGCGCGGGCTGCGGCCGATCGGCGATTGATCGACGTCGACGAGCTTGTCGATCGCGTCTGCACCCTGGATCGCACGGTAGGGGCCGGGGGTCGCGAGGGCGCCGTGCAGACGCGCGGCGAGGATGCGCTGGAGCGTGTCGCTCACGAGGCTCGACTTGCCGCTGCCGGAGACGCCGGTCACGACGGTGAAGACGCCGAGCGGAAGCTCGAGATCGACGTTCTTCAAGTTGTGGGCCGTGCAGCCTTCGAGACGGATCGAGGGGACGGAACCCGCGAGCGCGGCAGCGCCGCCGGTGGCTGCGGAGGCGGCGCGCGGCATCTCGATCCGGCGGCGGCCCGAGAGGAAGGCGCCGGTCAACGACTCGGGATGACGGGCGAGCGCTTCGGCGGTGCCTTCGGCGACGACCGAGCCGCCGTGGATGCCCGCGCCGGGGCCGAGGTCGACGACGTGATCGGCCGCGCGGATCGTCGCCTCGTCGTGTTCGACGACGACGAGGCTGTTGCCGAGATCGCGCAGCGCGAGGAGGCTGGCGAGCAGACGATCGTTGTCGCGCGGATGCAATCCGATCGAGGGCTCGTCGAGGATGTAGAGCACACCGATCAGGCGCGCACCGATCTGCGTCGCGAGGCGGATGCGCTGGGCCTCGCCGCCCGAGAGCGTCGTCGCCGGCCGGTCCAGACTCAAATAACCGAGCCCGACGTCCTCGAGAAATTGCAGGCGCTCGCGCACCGCCTTGAGGATGCGCTCGGCGATCTGCGCACGGACGTCGCGGAGCTCGAGGTCGTCGAAGAAGGCCGCGAGCGCCGCGATCGGGAGCGCGGAGAGCTCGGGCAGCGAGCGCCCGCCGATCCGGACGCTGCGGGCCTCGATGCGCAGGCGGCTGCCCGCGCAGTCGGGACAGGGACGCTCGCTGCGAAAACGCGCGAGCCGCGCATCGACGCGGCCCTCGTTCGCTTCGAGTCGCCGCTCGAGATCACCGAGCACCCCGTCGAAGGGCCGCACGCTCCGCCCGATCGGGACCGCGAGCGCGGGATCGCCTTCGAGCAGCTTGCGGCGGACTTCGGCGGGCAGGGAACGCCAGGGCGTCTCGAGATCGATTCCGAGCGGCTCGGCGATGCGCTCGAGCAGCTTTCGATAGAAGCCGCGCGCTTCCTTCAGGTCGAAGGCCGCGATCGCGCCTTCCGCGAGGGTGAGCGAAGCGTCCGGCACGAGGCGCTGCGGATCGAAATAGCCCTGCTGGCCGAGCCCGCTGCAGGCCTTGCAGGCGCCGAAGGGATTGTTGAAGGAGAAGAGCCGGGGCGAGAGCTCGGGGAACGAGATCTCGCAGGTCGGGCAGGCGCCCGAGCGCGAGAGCCACCACGCATTCGATCCGCCACCGCCACCGCCACCACCTCCATCGACGACGTCGATCAGCGCGAGGTCGTCCGCCAGGCGCAGCGCCGTCGCGAGGGACTCCGAGAGCCGCGCGCGCACGCCCGGCTTGACGGCGATGCGGTCCACGACGATCTCGATGTCGTGGCGCGCGCCGCGGGCGAGCACGATGTCCTCGGCGAGGTCGCGCAGCACGCCGTCGATGCGCGCGCGCGCGAAGCCGTCG
Organism: Myxococcota bacterium; assembly: GCA_963169575.1. Classification (GTDB taxonomy): domain Bacteria; phylum Myxococcota_A; class UBA9160; order UBA9160; family UBA4427; genus UBA4427. The sequence goes on from CAUJGH010000566.1 coordinate 2,891, forward strand.
CGGCGGAATTGCTCGAGCTCCTTCTTGTATTGGCCCTTGCGTCCGCGCACGACGGGTGCGAGCACCTGGATCCGCGTGCCCTCGGGCAGGGCGAGCACGCGGTCGACCATCTCCTCGAGGCCCTGCTGCGAGATGGCTTCGCCGCATTGCCAGCAATGGGCGGTGCCTGCCCGGGCGAAGAGCAGGCGCAGGGAGTCGGCGATCTCGGTGATCGTGCCGACGGTGCTGCGCGGGCTCTTGCCGACGCCCTTCTGTTCGATCGCGACGGCGGGCGAGAGGCCTTCGATGGATTCGACGTCGGGCCTCGCGAGCTGGTCGAGGAACTGGCGCGCATAGCTCGAGAGGCTCTCGACATAACGCCGCTGGCCCTCGGCATAGAGCGTGTCGAAGGCGAGGCTCGATTTTCCGGAGCCGGACGGACCGGTCAGGACGACGAGCTTGTTGCGGGGGAGCGTGAGATCGACGGATTTCAGGTTGTGGGTGCGGGCGCCGTGGATCGTGATCTCTTCGGGATCCCCGCGCGCCGCGAGCCGCGCGATCGTCTCGAAGTCCCGTGCCAGTCGGGGATCGGAATCGCTCGGGGACGCCCAGCCTCGGACGATCGGGCTCGCGGCCTCAACCACCGAACGCGCCCTTGCGCTCGATGTGGGTCTGCTTGCGCAGCACGTCGATCCATTTGACGTATTCGGCTTCGGTCTTCTGCTGGTAGAGGAGGTTGCGGAGCTGGGGCTGGGCCTCTTCGAAGGAGACGGGCCGGAACGGCCGTCGATCGACGAGCTGGAGCAGATTGCAGCCGAAAGACATCTCGACGGGCTGCGTCATCTGTCCGGGCGCGAGGTTCTCGATCGCGCCCTTCATCCAGGACGCGAGCTCGGAGTCGTGGATCCAGCCGAGCTCGCCCTCGCGCTCGGGGTTCATCTCCGTGATCCGGCCCGCGACGGCCTCGAATTCGGCGCCGCCCTCGATCTCCGCCCGCGCGGCCGCGATGCGCGCGCAGGCTTCGCTGCCGGAGCTCGCGGTCGGCCCGCCGCTGCGAACCACGATGTGGCGCAGGTAGAACTCTTCGCCGCCCGACGGCTGCTTGCCGAAGCGCTCGTCGTAGAGCCTCCGCAGCTCGTCCTGGGTCACCTCGACGCGGGAGCGCACCATCGCGTTCACGACCTTGCTGCGCTCGATCTCGCCCTGGATCTTCTTGCGGTATTCGTCGACCGTGAGGCCATGGCTCTCGATGCTCTTGTAGAGCTCCTCGGGCGTCAGGCCGTTGTCCTCGGCGATCGCCGCGATCGCGGCATCGACCTCTTCACGCTCGGCGCCGAGCTCGAGTCGCTCGACGACGGACGAGAGCAGCTTGCCCTCGATCAGTCGATCGAGCGCATCGCGGCGGACCTTCTGGACCTCGGATTCGGGGGCGCCCGCCGCGCGCATGCGCTCCTCGACGGGCCGGGCGATCTCCATGACCTCGGAGACGAGCACGATGTCGCTCCCGACCTGCGCGGCGATGCCCTCGACGAGGGTCTCGGTCGCCTCGGCCCGGGGCGCGGGGAGCCCGCTCGCCGCCGCGGCCAGGAGGGCGAAGATCAGCGCCCGCCGGACCCGGGAGGGCGATGCGGCGAAGCTGCTCGAATCGATCGACCGACACGTCCCCATCGCGCAGAACCCCTCCGGAGCGAACGCGCGCGGGTCGGCACGGATCGCGCGCCGAGTCTAGCCCCGACGGCGGGCGGCGGGCCCGTCGCGGGGGGCGCAGCTCAGGCGATCCAGGCGGGTCCGGATCCGGAGACGCTGCGAGCGGTGAGTTCGCCCCCGCTCCCACGCTCGGACCCCCGGCTCCCGGCACCGGGTCCATCGCTCGCGGGCCAGAGGGAGGGATCGACGAGGGCTGCGGACGCCGTCGGGAGACGGTCGACCAGCGAGGCGACCAGCGCGCCGTCGATCGTCTCGTCCTCCCAGTCCCGCAGCAGCTGGGCGAGCTGATCGGCCGTCTCGCAGCCGAGGACGGGATGGACGCCGGGCAGCTCGCGAATGAAGGCGAGGTAGAGCGTTCGCGACTTCACCCCGAGCTCGGCGGCGAAGCTCTCGATCGTCCGCAGCGCGTCCCCGAGCTCGAAGAGCGCGCTCGGCAACCGGCCCGAGCCGAGATGGGCGACGCCCTGGAGATAGACGCTGCGGACATAGACCGTGCGCCCGGCCTCGCGGGCGCGCGGGAAGAAGCCCTGGCGATGGAGCCGCAGATCGAGGAGCGAGGTCGCGACCTGCAGGATCTCGATGTCGGGATCGTCGAGCGCGGCCCAGGCCTCCTCGGGCGTCGCCGCCGAGACGCCGAGCTGGCCGATGCGGCCCGCATCGCGCTCGGCGAGCAGGTGCCGCCAGAGCTTTCCGCCGAAGGCGTGGCGATGGGCGAAGCGGTGGAGCAGGAGCGCGGGAATCGATTCGAGGGCGAGTGCGGCGCGGCTCTGCGCGAGGCTCGCAGCGACGCGCCCGAGGTTCTCCGACAGCTCGAGGCCCGGGGCGTCGACGTCGGGGGCGAGCTTCGTGACGATGCGCCAATCGGGATGTCGGGCGAGCGCTGCACCGACGCGGGCCTCGCTCTCGCCGTAGGCGCGCGCGGTGTCGATCGCGCGGATGCCGGCCTCGCGCGCGACGCGCAGGAGCTCCGTCAGCTCGCCGCTGCTCGGCGGTCCGGTGCGATTGGCGATGCCGTAAGGCATGCCCCACTGCGCGCTGCCGAGGGTGAGCCTTCGCGGATCGCGCGCGCGCATGCCCTGCCAGGACGAGAGCGAGATCTCTACCACGTGGTCCATCCTCCATCGACCACGAGATCGTGTCCCGTGATGAAGCTCGAAAGGGGCGAGAGCAGGAACGCGACGGGCCCGGCGAGCTCGCGGGCTTCGCCGATCCGGCCGAGGGGCACGCGCCGCGCGAGCTCGGCGACGAAGCCGGCCTCGCGCTGCACGATCGGCGAGGGGAAGGGTCCGGGGCTGACGCAATTGACGCGGATGCCGTCGGGCGCGTAGTGGCAGGCCGCATAACGCGTGAACTCGATGACGCCCGCCTTGGCGGCGCCGTAGGCCGGGGGATTGTGGAATTGCGGATGGTTGCGATAGGTCTCGGGATTGGGGGAGACGAGGCCGTACATCGAGGCGACGTTGACGATCGCGCCGCCCTGCGCGCGATCGATCATGCGGGCGGCGACCGCTTCCGTCGCGAGGATCAGATCGGAGAGGGTGCTCTCGACCGTCTCTTCGACGGCCGAGCGATCGAGAGAGCGCAGCAGCGAGCGGCGCCCGCCGACGGCGTTGTTGACCCAGCCGTGGACGCGGCCGGCTTCCTTCTCGATGCGGGCCAGCACGCGTTCGAGATCGGCGTCGACGTGTTGGTCGGCGGGCTCGGCGAGGATCGTGCCCGGGAGGCCGGCGGCGAGGGCGGCGGTCTCTTCGAGCGGCTCGCGCCGGCGCCCGAAGACGACGACCGTCGCGCCGAGCGAAGCGAGTCCCAGGGCGATCGCGCGGCCGAGATGGCTGCCGCCGCCGCTGACGCCGATTCCCCAGCCGGTCATCTCCCAACCCGGCATCGCATCGCGGGCGAGGGGCTTCGCGTTCATCCTTCCTCCAGCTTCTTCTGCACGATGTGGGCATTCATCGCGGCGATCTCCGGCGTCGCGTCGAGCCGGCGCACCATCGCCGGGTAGTCGATCGTCGCCGCCTCGCTGCCGAACAGGCGAAAGGCGCTGCGCGCCATGGCGAGGTCTTCGTAGGTATCGATCGTCCAGCGCCAGTCGGCGCGCATCGGCCAGGCCTCGGGCAGGGCGACCGATGCGAGGCGGCCGTTCTGCGTCAGCCAGCTCGTGACATGGGCGCGGTGGAAGGGCTGGCTCGCCGGAATCGCCGCGCTCGCGCGGCGCAGGGCATCGGCCCGAACGAGCTCGACGCCGTAGCCGACGGGGCGCCCGCTTCGGGGCCGGAAGCTCTCGATGCCCGCGGCCTCCTCCGTCTTCGCGTCGAGGGCCTCGTCGCGGCCGACGACGAGGGCATCGACGAGCGGCGCATCGACGAAGGGATTGTCGGCGGTCGCCCGGACGAGCCAGTCGGCGCTGGTCTCCGCGGCCACGGCCAGGAAGCGGGAGAGGACGTCCGTCGCATGGCCCCGGAAGACGCGCAGGCCGAGCTCGAAGCCCCAGGCCTCGGTGACGTCGTCCGCCGGATCGCTCGTCGTTGCGAGCCACCATTCGTCGACCCGCGCCCGGGCGACCCGCGTCGCGAGCAGGGCGAGCAGCGGTCGCCCGCAGAGGGGCGAGAGGATCTTTCCCGGCAGGCGCTCGGAGCGCATGCGGGCCTGGATGATGCCGACGGTCTTCGCCAAGAAACACCGCTCCCCGCGCCGACGGACAGGTCGGGCGGTCCGCTATCGGCAGAACAGCCGCATCGGCTTTGCAATTTCCTCGCAGGTCAGCCTATTTGATTCATCCATCGGAATAAAAGTCGTCGAGGGTCGATCATCGATCCACCTCCTTCGGAGAAGGTCGATCGCGGCTGGGCCACGGACTCGAATCCGATGGATCCATCATCTAGGTTCTGCCCATGCCGCGACCCAGGCTCGAGGACGCCCGCTCCCGAATTCTCGTCGCCGGACTCGGCCTGTTCGCGACCCATGGCTGCGAGCGGGTCAACAGCAATGCGATCGCTCGCGCAGCCGGCCTGGGCGTCGGCACCTTCTATCTACACTTTGCGAACAAGTACGCGGTCCTGCGCGAGCTCCAGCTCCGGACCCTCGAAGGCCTTCGCGAGGCGCGCGCCAGGGCCCTGCTCGAGCTCGACGCGGCCGAGGGGCCGATCGACGACGTGGCCCGCGTCCGCGCGCCGATCGCCGCAG
>CAUJGH010000567.1 GCA_963169575.1 Myxococcota bacterium
CGAGGCGATCAAGGTCGTCTCCGGTCGCGAGCGGCCTTTCGGCGATCGCTGCCCCCATCAGCCGCCGCGCGACGCCGATTGTCGCAAGGACGACCGCAATCTCTCCTTCGTGAGCGGACACGCGACGCTGGCGGCCGCCGGCACCGGTGTCGCCTGCCGCTTCGCGCTGGAGCGCCGTGCTTTCGGGGCCAGTCCGTGGGCCCGCATCGCCCCTTGCGCGCTCGGAATCGCCTCGGCCCTGACCGCTGGCACCCTGCGCATGGCCTCCGATCGCCACTGGACGACCGACGTGCTCGTCGGCTTCGGGGTCGGCGCGCTGGTCGGGGCCTTCGATACGCCGGGGCCGCTCGAGTGGCTCAGCGTCGAGAAGCGCGATGCGGAAGGCCGGCTTTCGTCGCGCGGGATGCTGCTCCCGCTCGCGCGAGAGGGCCGGCTCGGGGCGCAGTGGACGATGGTCTACTGAGCCGCGCGCGCGGCGATCAACCCAGCGCGCGGACCGCCTCGATCTGCTTTCCGAAGCGCTTCCAGGCCTCGGCCCGACGCGTCGGGACATGCTCGGAGGGCCAGGGCGAGACCGGCTTCACGTCCTTCAGCAGCTGCTTCGCGAGCGTCTGCTTGTGCACCTCGTCGGCGCCGTCCGCGATCCGCAGCGCGCGGCTCGTGCGGTACATCTCCTCGAGCGGCATGTCGGTCGTGTAGCCGAGCGCGCCGTGGATCTGGATCGCGCGGTCGATGATGCCGAGCGTGATGCGCGGGACGGCGAACTTGATCATCGAGATCTCGGCGCGGGAGTTCGAGCCGTGGGCGCCGCGCTCGTCCATCGTCCAGGCGGCCTTCAGGACGAGCAGCCGCGCCGCCTCGAGCTCGGCATGGGACTCGGCGATCATGTCCTGCACCATCTGCTGATGTCCGAGCGGCCGCCCCTTCGTCTTTCGCGAAGCGGCGCGCTCGAGCAGCATCTCGAAGGCGCGCTGGGCCTGGCCGATGCAGCGCATCGCGTGGTGGATGCGCCCGCCGCCGAGACGCTTCTGCGAGAGCAGGAATCCCTCGCCGGGCTGGCCGATCAGGTTCTCGCCCGGAATGCGGCAGTTCTCGTAGACGACCTCGGAATGGCCGCCGATCCGATCGTAGAGCCGGCCGGGCTCCGAGAAATGCGGATGGGCCATGCTGCCGACGTCGCGCACGACCGTCATGCCCGGCGTCCCGCGCTCGACGACGAACATCGAGGCGCGCTGATGCGGCGGCGCTTCGGGATCGGTGACGGCGAAGAGCAGCGTGAAGTCCGAGACCGAGGCGTTCGAAGCGAACCATTTATGGCCGTTCAGGATCCAGCCGTCGCCGCTCGGATCCCGGGTCGCGCGGGTCGTCATCTCGGTCGGGTCGGAGCTCGCCGTGAAGGGCTCGGTCATCGAGAAGGTGCTGCGCAGGTCGCCGCGCATCAGCGGGTAGAGCCAGCGCTCGCGCTGGGTCTCGTTGGCGCCGACCGCGAGCAGCTCGGCGTTGCCCGAATCCGGGCCCTGGCAGCCGAAGATCTCGGGCGCGAGCGAATGGCGGCCGAGGATCTCGTGGATCAGGGCGAGCTGGACCTGTCCCATGCCCTGGCCGCCGTGCTCCGGGCCGAGATGGGGCGCCCAGAGCCCCTTCTTCTTGACCTCGGCCTTGAGCGGTGCCCAGAGCGCGTCGAGCTGCTTCTGGTTCAGGCCTTCGCATAACAGGTCGAGCGGGATGATGGTCTCGTCGACGAAGCTCCGGATCCAGGCGAGCGTCGATTCGAAATCGGGGTCCGGCGAAAAGCTGAAGGCCATGATCGTCTCCTCGAGCATTGGTGCGCGCGAACGGTGGGGCCGGGCGCTCGGCGAGCGCGGAGCGGGCCGCGCCGGCGGGCCGGAGAGTACCGTCCGCGAAGGCATGCGCCGAGTGGGGCGCGATGCGCTTGACCGCTCGCCGTTTTGCCGGTTCAGTCCGCCGATGTTCGCGTCTCGCATCGCTGGAGGTCGTCGTTTGCGCGCCTTTTTTCCGTTCGTTTCCGGCGGGTTCTTCGGCGGTGCCTTCGCCGGCCTGCTCGTCCTCTTCGCAGGCTGCGGTGGCGGGCCGCCCGATCCCGATCCGAGCGCGCTGCGCGAGCTGCTTCAGGGGCCGCTCGTCGGAACCTCGACCGAGGCGGGCCGCGTCCATGCCTGGCGCGGCCTCCCGTATGCCGCGCCCCCGGTCGGGCCGCTGCGTTGGCGGGCGCCCGAGCCCGCGCCCGCTTGGGAGGGCCTCCGGGAAGCGACGCAGTCGGGCAACCGCTGCGTCCAGCTCGGCGGCGATCCCGTGCAGGGCAGCGAGGATTGCCTCTATCTCGACGTCTACGCGCCGGCGGTCGCAGCCGACGCCGTGCCGGAGGGCGCGGACCGCTGGCCGGTGATGTTCTGGATCCACGGCGGCGGCAACAGCATGGGCTGGGGCGACCAGACACCGCCCTCGGCCCTCGTGCGCGATCACGAGGTCGTCGTCGTCTCGATCAACTATCGCCTCGGCATCTTCGGCTGGCTCTCGCATCCCGCGCTGCGGGCCGGCGCGCAGAACGATCTCGATCGATCGGGCAACTTCGGAACTCTCGACATGATCGCTGCGCTGCGATGGGTGCGCGCGAACATCGCCCGCTTCGGCGGCGATCCGGGCAACGTCACGATCTTCGGCGAGTCGGCGGGCGGCGTGAACGTCTACTCCTTGCTCGTCTCGCCGCCAGCCGCCGGGCTCTTCCACGCGGCGATCAGCCAGAGCGGGATGCCGGCGACGGTGACCCGCGCGCAGGCCGAGCATTTCACGGACGCGGGTCTGGAAACAGGGAAGGACGCGGGGACGGACGCAGTCGGTGCGGCGAGCGAAGGGCTGCCGGGCAGCTCGGGGGAGCTGCTCCTCGCGCTGCTGCGGCAGAGCGGGCGGGCGGCGGATCGCGCCGGCGCGAAGGCGCTGCTGCAGTCCATGAGCGAGGCGGAGATCGAGGCCTTCCTGCGCGGACTCGCCGCGGAAGAGCTGCTGCAGCCCTTCGTCGACGTCATGCGGGACGAGCCGATGCCGATGTACATGGCGCCGGCGGTCTTCCGCGACGGTTTCGTGATCCCCGATCGGCCGCCGCTCGAGGCGCTCGCGGGGCTCGGCGGTCATGAACGGGTGCCCTTCATCGCGGGGACGAACCGCGACGAACACAAGCTCTTCTTCCTGCTCGGCTCGCCCCACGTCGAGCGGCTCTTCGGCCTGCCGACGGGGCTCTCGAACGAGCGGCTCTACGATCTCGAGGGCGAATACGGCGGTGCGATGTGGCGGGCGATGGGCGCCGACGAGCCGATCTCCCTGCTCGCGGCGCGGCCCGGGCCGCCGGTCTTCGCCTATCGCTTCGACTGGGACGAGGAGCCGACGATCCTCGGCGCGGACCTCTCGAAGCTGCTCGGTGCGGCGCACGCCCTCGATCTGCTCTTCGTCTTCGGCCTGACGGATCTCGGCTTCGCGAACCGCTTCGTCTTCGACGACGCCCCGTCGGCCGAGCGCCTTTCGCGTCAGATGCGCTCCTACTGGGCGAACTTCGCGTACGTCCATGATCCCGATCGCGGCCGGAACGGCGACCTGCCGGATTGGACGCCCTGGAACGTCGAGGACGGCGCCGACAAATTCATCGTCTTCGACTCGGATCGCGACGGCGGAATCGAATTCGGAAGCGACGTGCTGCTGCCTCGCACCGTCCTCGCCCGCGCGGAGAAGGATTCCCGACTCGAGGGGGACGAGGAGCGCTGCCGGGTCTTCCGCAACTTCGTGCAGTGGAGCGAAGCGCTCTCGGTCGAGGAATATGGAGAGATCCTGCAGGGCGCTTGTCGTGCGCATCCGATCGGCACCCGGACGCCATTCCCCTCGCTCACGTGGGAGTTCGATTCCGGGGCCGGAGCGGCAGCCGCGCCTGCTGGAAGTTAGGCGCCGGGCGTCGATCGGAGGGCGTTCAGCACGTCGGTGAACGTGAGGACGCCGACGAGTTCCCCGTGCTCGAGCACCGGCGCCGTGCGCACCCCCGCCATCCGCATCAGTCGCAGGCAGTCGGCGATGCAGAGCTCGGCGGGCACCGTCACGGCGGGCCGCGTCATCGCGTCCTCGACGCAGAGATCGTCGAGGGCTGCGACGCCCGCGTCGCAGATGACGCGGATGCAGTCCTTGCCCGTCAGGATCGAGAGGCCGCGGCAAGGCGATTCGGGCTTCACGAGCAGGCCGTGGATGCGGTGCTCGCTCATGCGCGTGACGGCGACGCGAAGGCTCTCGTGCGGCTCGGCCAGCACGACCTTTCGGGTCATGAGATCCCGTGCGCAGACGGCGTCGAAGTCCAACTCACATCTCCTCGGCGACGATTTCGTCGCGTTCCAGATCGAAGCGGAAGACCGTCGCCCGCACCGGCGAATCGAGCACGAGCGGCCGGCTGCCGAAGTCGATCCGGCAGCCGGTGTGGGCCGTGCCCTGGATCTCGATGCGCGCGTCGGCCTGAAGCGCGCGCTGGCGTTTGCGGAACTCGCGCTGCTGTCCGAGCTCCGGCGCGCTCGTCTGCTGCGGCCGCTCGCCGCGCCCCTTGCGCGTGTCGCGGGCCTTGCGAGCGGAGAGCCGGTCCGGGCCGTCCTTGAGCAGCGCTCGCGCACGCTCACGGGCGCCGAGGTCCGCGGATTTCAGTTCGTCGGAGAGCTCGAGGGGTTGAGCGACGCGCAGCAGGCACGGTCCGCCGGCGGGGCTGCCGGCGTCGCGCACGCTGATCCGGGATTCGGCGAAGGCGCGGTCGCCGAGCAGGGCGCCGCCGATCTGGATCTCGCGGGCATGGAGCTCGGAGGTCGAGACGCTGCGCCCGACCTCGATCGTGCCGCCCGCGAAGAGCCGTGCGGAGAGCGCATGCCGGAGCTTCAGGTGGCCGCGCGCCCGGACGACGCCCGGCTCGCCGCCGATCACGCCGCCGCCGATCTCGATGGAGCCGCCGGCCTCGATGCGCGCGGCCTCGACCGTGCCCTTGATCGCGAGATCGACTCCGGCCCGAACGTGCATGCCGAGCGCGACGTCGCGCGCGATCTCGAGGCTCCCGTCGGTCTCGAGGTTCCCGCTGTGGAGGTCGACGGCGGCGGCGTGGACGTGGAGGGCGACGACGTCGATCGCGCCGCTCTTGTCGACGGTGCGGGCGCCCGTCCGCGCGGCGCGCAGCAGGCCCGAGTCCTCGCGTACGACGCCGTCGCCATGCGCGAGCGCGACGGGCGGGGCGGGAGCCGGCGGGAGCGCCTTGCCTCGGACGTCGAAGCCGGGCTCGCCCGGCTCGCCGGGGACGATCCGGCCGATCGTGTCGCCGGCCGTGACGGGCACGATCAGGCGCCGCTCGCGGTAGTCGAGGCTCGCGTCTTCGCGCAGGCTGCCGGCGGTGGGGCCGATCGGCTCGGCGAGGGCGAGCACGTCCGGCAGCGCGTCTTCCGCCGCGCGTCCCCGGGCGACGCAGTAGTCGTCGAGCGCGGCCGACTCGACCGCCAGCGCACCGGCGACGAGGGCGAGCGCCGATTCGTCGAGCCCCGCCACGACGCCCGACTCGGCGAGCGCTGCATCGAGCGCCGCGCGATCGAGCGGCGGCCCGGCGCCGACCGCCACGTGGGCCGCCAGCGCGCCGTCTTCGATTCGGACCCGGATGCGCGAATGATCGGGAGGAGACATCTCCCCGGCTGGTTCGTCCGCGAACGCCCGGCAATTGAGTCGCGTCTCGCCCGCGGCGCGAATCGGGGGCTCTGCCGGCGCCGGCGGCCGTCCGCTCCGGCACCTTCGTCCGGGCTTCCGGGTAGTAGGCATCGGCAGAACTGCCGAGGGGGCTGCGCCTGCCGGTCGGAGGTCGCTAGTCGAGATCGAGCAGGCCGTCCTCGACCCGGGCGCGCCGCGCGCAGACGTCCTCGTCGGCGAGCAGGGCCTTCATCAGGGCCGGATCCTCCGAGCGCGCGAAGACGCGGACGCCGTCGTCGGTCAGCGCAGTGAAGGTCGCCTTGCGGGGGCCGTCGTGGCCGACGTCGACCGTATACGACTCGATCGTCATCGGGCCTTCCCGGCCTTCGGGCGCGGGCCGGCGCGGGAGCGCCGCAAAGGCATCGCTGACGTCCTCGATGCGCGGCGAAGGCGCGTCGCCGGGATCGGTCGAATAGAGGCCGTAGCCGAAATGGGCGTAGTGGCCGCCGACCGAGCCGACGACGCCGACCGATCCGGGCTCGGCGCGCAGGCGTTCGAAGAGCGTGACCTTGCTGTGCAGGACGTAGCTGCCGAGCGGACCGCCGAAGAAGGTCATGCCGCCGGTGACGCTCGGGAGCGGATCGAGCGGAAGTCCGAGCGCGGCGGCGCCCGCCTGCACGGCGAAGGGAAAGCAGGAATAGGTATCGACGTGGTCGAGCTCGCGCGCTTCCAGCCCCGCGAGCTCGAGCACGCGGCGGGCCGCGAGCTGCTGACCGGGATGCTCGTGGAGGGCGATGCGCTCCTTGAGGCTGGTCCCGAAGCTCATCTCGGTCGCGGCGCGCAGATGGATCCGCTGCGCCGCGGGAACGCCGAAGCGATCGGCCGCTTCGCTCGAACAGACGATGAAGGCGGCGCTCTGGTCGACGGAGATGTTCGACGTCATGAGCTTCGTATAGGGGTAGTTGACCATGCGGTTGCCGGGGCCGGGCTCGCGGATCTTCGCCGCATCGACGGGCTCGCGGATCCAGGCCTCGGGATGCCGGCTCGCGATCCGGCTCATGCCCGCCTGCAGTCGCGCGAGTCGTTCGCGATGGGCCGCCGGCGTCTCGCCGAGGGTGCGGCGCAGCGCGGTCTCGCAGAGACCGAACATCGAGGTCGCGTTGACGAGGCCGGCGCGCTCCTCCTCGGGCATGCGGACGTAATCGAAGCGGCCGATCTTCTCGTCGGGCGTGCCGGGGATCGCGTCGTCCCAGGCCGGTTTCTCGCCGCGGCGCTCGAGGCGTCGGCGGCTGTTCTCGCTCTCGCCGCCGGCGAGCGCGACGACGTCCATCCGGCCAGCCTCGATCTCGCGGCAAGCGCGGTCGACGAGAACCTGCACGATATGGCCCGAGAGCGCGCCGAACAGCGAACGGGCGCCGGGCGATCCGAGCCGCTCGGCGAGCAGGCGCCCGGGATCTCCATAGCGCCAGACGCCGCGCGGCACGGCGATCGCATCGAGCGCGCCGACGAGCTGCGGCGCGCCGGCGTCCTCCGCGGCGGCGCGGATCGACTTTTCCATCAGATCGAGGGGGGAGAGCGCGAGGCGCGGATCTTCGAGCTTCTGGCTGGACTGCGCGATGCCCACGATGACGGGGCGTCGTTTCGACGAGGCGGACACGGAATCTCCTGGGTGGGCCGCACCCGGCACAGGGGCGGCGCCGGTGCGGGCGCGGCAAGTGCATAGCACCGCGGCGGCGCGGTGCACGCGGGGCGCGTCAGCGGTCGTCCGGCGTCGACGAGTCCGTCATCCAGGCCTGTCGCGCGAGCGCGGCGGCCTCCGCCTTCGCGCGGTCGCGGGGCAGCAGGAATCCCTCGCTCGCGAGCGCGTCGAGGGCTTGCGCGACTTGCGCGCGATAGGCCTCGGCGCTCGGGTAGAGGCTCGTGAAGGAGGGGCGGCGATCGCCCGTCCGCCGCTCCTCGTCGCTGCGCGCGAACGGGGCGAAGGAGCCGACGTAGCCGACCATCTCGTCGGCCGCGAAGGGCGCGCCCGTGCGCAGGGCGAAGGGCGCGAAGGTCCCGATCGGGACGCGCAGCTCGAGCGGGCGGATGCCGGTGGCTTCGTTGCCGAAGCGGTCGGTGCCCGGCATGCGGATCGCGAAGGGCGGGACGGGCCTGGGCGGCTCGAAGTCGAGGATGCCGCGGGACCAGTTCGGGCCGAAGTCGAAGGGATGCGCGACGTGGGGTCGGCGCGGGCGGACCAGCTCGGCGAGCGGGAACGCGATCTGCTCCGGCAGGACGAGGGTTCCGGCGGCGATCGTCGGGACGTTGGTCGGCGGCGGCGGATCGGCGCGCTCGATCCATTCGAGCATGTGGACGAGCAGCGCACGATGGATGGGGGACGTGTCGACGGCGCTGCCGCGATAGAGGCCGGGCGCGGTCTCCGTCGCGTCCGCCGGGGGGAAGGGCAGCGAATAATGCGGCGCGCCGGCGATGTGGTAGAGCCGCTCGTTCTCGAGCGGCTCTACGTCGCTCTCGCCGTCCGGCGTCATGTGGATCAGGGACGCGGCGCGCCCCCAGTATTCGTAGCCCGTGTTGATCTGGAAGATCCGGGGGAGGGCGCCGGTCGCCCGCGCGCGATCGAGCAGCCCCGCGCGGCGGCCGGCGTAGGCGAGCGAGCGGCTGGCGAACGGGAACTCGTCGCCGGGATAGAAGAAGTTCTCGAAGGGGTTCCCGACGCGGCCGGGATGGGCGAAGCGATGGTTGAAGCCGCCGCGCCCGGCGCCGCCGATGCGGATCACGACGCCGTCGAAGACCGAGCGCCCGGCCTCGTCGACGTGGAAGCCCTCGTAGAGCAGATGGCGCAGGAAGCGGCCCGACTGCGAGGTGCCGTCGGCGACCGCGCGTTTCACGGGAAAGGGGCAATCGGCGTCGAAGAGCGCGTGGGAGGCGAAGTCGCGATAGGCGGCGAAGCCGAGGCCGACGAGCGGCGGATCCTCCGCGACGTAGACGAGCTCGTAGATGAAGCCGGGCTCGAAGGCCGTGTTCCAGAAGCGGCCGGTCTTCGCGACGATCGCGGTGCGCGCGCGGTCGAAGGCCCAGCGTCCCCGCGGCACGATCTCGCGTTCGCCGTCGCGGCTCGTGCGGCGGGTCAGCACGTTCTGGGGCGCGGCGGGATCGGCGGCGGGGATGGGTCGATGGCCGGCGATGGCGAGCGGGAGACTCTCGGCAGGCGCATCGACGACCCAATCCGAGCGGGCGAGGCCGCGGATCTTCGTGCCGTCGGCCTGGTGCGCGACCGGGACCTCGAGCCGCATCGCGCCCGGAAATTCGGCGACGTCCGCTTGCCAGCCGACCCAGAGGACCGTGAGTCCCTCTTCCATCAGGAAGCCATCGCCCCAATGGGCGGTGTTCTCGGGGTCGAGCGTCGCGTCGCCGCCGAGCTCGAGCCCGCCGCCGTTCAGGGTCGCGAGGCCGAGGCGACGGCCGCGGTTCGGTACGTCGAACAGGCCCATGCCGCGGCGCTTCGCGGGGTCGACCGGCTGGACGACGACGAAATTCGCCTTCGCCTCGACGAGGCCTTCGGCGTTCCTCGGCGCGAGGGCGATGTCGGCGACGCGTGCGTTGGCCTCGCTCTGCGGGTCGAACCCGAAGCGCACCGTCCCCTCGATCAGCTCGTAGGCGCCGGAGTCGCCGAAGCTCTTCCCGCCGAGTACGGGGACCCGTCGCTCGATTGCCAGATCGAGGACGACGGCGGGAGCGGCGAGCGGGGCGACGACGAGGAGGAACAAGAGCGAGACGGGAAGCACGACGAGGCGGGAAAGCGGCGAGCGCGTGCTCGATCTTCGCGTCGCCGCAAGCAGCGAGAAGGCGGGTGCAGACAGCGAACGGCCGATCCCGGCTCGGCGCATCATCGCGGCTGGATTCCGGCTTCGGCGACGATCGGCGCGTTGGTCCAGCTGCCGTCGGCGAGGCGGTAGAAGCCGGCGGCGGCGATCGCGCCGCCGTCGACGGGGATCGTCACGCCCGTCACCCAGGCCGAGAGGTCCGAGGCGAGGAAGAGCGCGACGCCCGCATGGTCGTCCGGCGTTCCGAAGCGGCCGAGCGGGATCAGCAGCGGGATCTTCGCCTTGTGCTCATCGGGGATCCAGCGATGCACCGGGACCTGATCCGTATCCGTGGTCTCGGGCGCGATCGCGTTGACGCGGACGCCATGGCGCGCGACCTCGAGGGCGAAGCTGCGGGTGAAGGCGGTGATCCCGGTCTTGAAGGTCGAGTAGACGGCGTTGCCGGGAATGCCGCGCATCGTCTCGATCGTCGAGACGTTGATGATGCAGCCCGAGCGGCGTTCGACCATGCCGGGGGCGAGGGCGTGGGTCGCCCGCAGGATGTGCTTCAGGTTGATCTCGTAGAGGCCCTCCCAATCGGCCTCCGTCGTTCGCAGGAAGGGGCCGGCGCCCGGCATGAAATGGCCGACGTTGTTGACGAGCACGTCGACCCGCCCGAAGCGCTCGAGGGCCGCCCGTTTCATCTCCTCGATGCCCGCGGCCTGCGTCACGTCGATCGGGACGGCGATCGCCTCGCCGCCGCGCTTCTCGATCGCGGCCGCGACCTCGCGGGCGGCCGCCTCCCGTTTGTCGACGACGACGACGGCGGCGCCGTTCGCCGCGAAGGTCTCGGCGATGCTGCGTCCGATGCCGCCGCCGGAGCCGGTGACGAGGGCGACCTTCGAATCGAGCGAGCTGGCCTTGCGATCGAGCATGACGTTCTCCGGAGCGGGGCGCGCAGCGCGCCGGGGTTCACGGACGAGGGACACCGCGGGTCCCATGTTACCGGCTGGCTCGCCCGGCGCGCGGGGGGCGATCGGGGCCGGGACGGGCATGCCCGGGCAGGACCGCGACTTGCTATACCCCGAGGCTCGAACGGGACGGACGACGACGAAAGAAGAAGGAGGACCTCGCGATGGAGATGCGCAATCTGGGACGCTCGGGGCTGAAGGTCTCGCTGGCCGGGCTCGGCTGCAACAACTTCGGCATGACGATCGACGCGGCGCAGACCCAGAAGGTCGTCGATACCGCGCTCGGCGCCGGCATCAACTTCTTCGACACGGCCGACATCTACGGCAACGGCGACTCGGAGGTCTTCCTCGGCCGCGCGCTCGGCAAGCGGCGACACGACGCGGTGATCGCGACGAAGTTCGGCGTGCCGACGGGCCAGGACCCGAACTCGAAGGGCGCCTCGCGGCGTTATGTGCTGCGCGCTGCCGAGGCCAGCCTCGCGCGCCTCGGGACCGACTACATCGACGTCTACATCGTCCATACCCCCGACCCCGAGACGCCGATCGCCGAGACGCTCGACGCGCTGAACACGCTCGTCGACCAGGGCAAGGTCCGATACATCGGCTGCTCGAATTTCGCGGGCTGGGCGATCTCCGACGCCCAGTGGACGGCCCAGGCGGCGGGCCTGCGCGGCTTCGTGACCGCGCAGAACGAATGGAGCCTGCTCGAGCGCAAGATCGAGGCCGAGGTCGTCCCGGCCTGCGCGCATCACGGGCTCGGCCTGATGCCGTATTTCCCGCTCGCTTCCGGCGCGCTGACCGGCAAGTACAAGCGCGGCCAGGCGCCCTCCGCCGACAGCCGCTACGGCAGCGCCTCGGGCGAGATGTTCAAGAACTACTACGGCCATTTCGTCGCGGACGCGACGCTCGCGAAGGTCGAGTCGCTCGAGAAGGTCGCCGCCCAGGCGGGGATCTCGCTGGTCGAGCTCGCGCTCACGTGGCTCGCGCGCAATGCGGTCGTCTCGTCGGTGATCGCCGGGGCGACGAAGCCCGAGCAGGTCGAGAGCAACGCGCGTTCGACGAAGGGCCGGCTCGCGGCCGAGGTCGTGAAGGCGGTCGACGCGGTGCTCTCCGCCGGTTGAAGGGCGGTTGAGGCCCGGTCGAGAGCAGGTCGAGCGCCGGGCGACCGCGGTCTTCGGCGTCGGAACGGAAGTCGGGCAAGGCCAGCGCGCACGCTGGGAGCTGGCCGTGGCCGGCCGGGAGAGAGTCGATGAGCATGCATGCGGGGCGGGTCGCGTTGGTGACTGGTGCGGGGAGCGGGATCGGTCGGGCTTCGGCGCTGATCTTCGCGCGCGAGGGCGCCCGGGTCGTGGTCGCCGACATCGACGGCGCGCAGGCGAAGGCGACCGCGGAGCGGATCGTGCAGGGCGGGGGCGAGGCGCTCGCCCTCGCGGTCGACGTGACGAGCGAGGCGCAGGTCGAGGGGATGATCCGCCAGGCGGTCGAGCGCTTCGGCCGCGTCGACGCAGCGATGAACAACGCCGGCATCTCCCATCGCCCGGTGCCCTTCCACGAGCTGACCCAGGCCGCCTGGGACCAGATGATCGCGGTCAACCTGACGAGCGTGTTTCTCTGCATCAAGCACGAGATCGCCCAGATGCTGAAGCAGCCCGTGCTCGGGGCCGGGCGCGGCGCGATCGTCAATACGTCCTCGGGCGCCGGCATCGTCCCGGCCCCCGGCCAGCCCCATTACACGGCCGCCAAGCACGGCGTCCTCGGCCTCATGAAGAACGTCGCCTCGGAGTACGCCGCCGAGAAGATCCGCTGCAACTCCGTCCTGCCCGGGATCACCGAGACGGCCATGATCGCCGCCTCCTTCGCCGAGAACGGGCCGGAGTACCGCAAGAAGCTCGAGTCGACGGTGCCTGGCGGCGTCCTCTGCCAGCCCGAGGAGATCGCCGAGACGGCGGTCTGGCTCTGCTCGGACCATGCCCGTCGCGTCAACGGGCAGGGGATCGTCGTCGATGGGGGCGGGGTCCTGCGTTGAGGCCGTCGGACTCGTTCAAGATGAGCGCTCGGCGGACCGAGAGTTGCCGGATGGGTCGGGCCGTTCGAATCGGGCGCGTGGCGAGATGACGAGATGAGACGAAGGGTCTTTCTCTATCTGGCGCTCGCGGCCGCGTTGTTGCTCGGGTTCCTGTTCACCCAATTCCGGATCGCGCCGGACTCGCGGCCGATCGGAAGCGCGGAGGACATCGCTCGGCTCGCGGATCGGGACGATCTCAACGTCGTCTTCATCCTCGTCGATACGCTGCGAGCCGACAGGCTCGGTGCCTACGGGTACGACAGGCCGACGAGCCCGACGCTCGATCGACTCGCGAGTACGGGTGTGCGGTTCGCGAATCATCTCTCTCAGTCTTCGTGGACGAAGACGTCGATGGCATCGATCTGGACCGCGACCTATCCGCGCCGGAACGGGATCACACGCCACGATCACACGCTTCCCGAATCCGCGGTGCTCCCCGCCGAGATCTTCTCCGATGCCGGATTCGTGACGGCGGGAATCTGGCGCAACGGATGGGTCGCGCCGACGTTCGGATTTCAGCAGGGATTCGAGGTCTACCACGAGCCCGAGCTCGGAGCGCTGGTCCATGGCGTTCGTCGCGACGCGAAGAATCCCTATGCGAAGATCGAAGGATCCGACGTGGACGCGACGGAAGGCGCCGCCGAATTCTTTCGCGCGAATCGTGTGGATCGTTTCTTTCTCTACATCCACTACATGGATGCGCATCAGTATCTCTCCGACGAGCAGTCTGCGATCTTCGGGACGAGCTATTCCGATCTGTACGACAACTCGATCCACTGGACCGACCGTCAGATCGATCAGGTTCTCGCATCTCTGGACGAGAACGGATTGCGAGACGAGACCATCGTCGTGATCGCTTCGGACCACGGCGAGGCGTTTCAGGAGCACGGTAACGAGGGACATGCGAAGGATCTCCATCGCGAGGTGGTTCGAACGCCCTGGATGCTGTCGCTTCCGTTCAGTCTCGATCGGCCGATCGTCGTCGAATCGATGAGCGAGAACGTCGACATCTGGCCGACGGTCTTCGATCTGCTGGGCCTCGAGTCGATGAACGACGTGAATGGTGTGTCGCGCGTTCCGGAGATCCTCGTGGCCGCGGGACTGGCGGGGGGCGGCCGGCCGGTCGCCGAGCCGAGGCCCGGATACTCGGAGCTCGATCGCTCCTGGGGGAAGGCCGACGCCGAGAGCCAGCCTCTGATCGCCGTCACCCTGGACGGCCATCGATACATGCGTTCGTTCGGAGCGAGGGAAGGCGCGAAGCTCTTCGAAACCGCCATCGATCCGCTCGAGAAGAACGACCTGTTGCGGTCGGGTGCTCCCGTCGACGTCGATCGGTTCGAAGCGCTCATCGACGCCTACCGCGTGCTCCTCCCGTTGCCAGCCGGTCGAGACGCCGATCTCCATGCGGCCGCCGGAGAGGACGTCGAGGGTCGCGAGGGTCTTCGCGAGCAGCGGCGCGGGGCGCAGCGGCGCGATCAGGATCTTGGTCGAGAAGCGCACGCGCCGGGTCACGGCGGCGAGCGCGGCGATCGTCGTGAGCGGCTCGAGCCAGGGCGTCTCCGGCGCGAACGGAAATGCGCCGTAGGGATAGCGATCGACGCGCTCGCCCATCACGACGTGGTCGGTCAGGAGCAGGCGGTCGACACCGGCGGCCTCGGCGCTCCGCGCCTGCTCGAGCAGCTGCGCTATGCCCTCGGCCTCGGCGAGGGCGGGCCCGTGCGTCGTCAACGTGACCGAGAGGGTCGGCGGGCGCGCGGGGCCGCGCAGCGTCATCGCGGCCCCCCTGCCGGCGCCGCGGCGCGCTCCTGCGCTTCGTTCAAGAGGCGCAGGAGCGTCGCATGCAGATGCTGGACGCCGATCTCGCAGCGTCCGATCTCGAGCGGCTCTGCGATGCCGGAGGCGAGCCCGCGCTGGATCTTCTCCTGCATCGGAAAATCCTCGTCGCCCGTCACGCGCAGCTGCAGCGCGAAGGCCTCGCGCCAGCGCTCCGCTTCGGCGTCGCTCGCGACGGGGCGGGCGGTGTAGAAGCGAGTCTCGACGAGGCAGGCGCCGGGCCCGGGCGAATCGAAGCGCCAGAGCAGCGCGTAGTCACGGGTCGCGGAGAGCAGCGCATTCGGCGCCAGGTACCACTGCACGGTCGCATGCTCGACGAGCCGCCACTGCGACTCGGGCTGCTCGCGCAGCGAAGCGAGGCTTCGCCGCGCGACCGGAAAGCGCAGATGCGCGCCGAGCGGATCCGCCACCATGGGCAGCGAGAAATAATGCGGGTGGACCGTCTCGCGGTGGAGCGAGAAGACATGGAGCGACTCGAGAAAGGTCTCGAGCAGGAGCTTCCAGTTGGCGCCCCAGCGCGCGCGATGCTCGGCGAAGAAATGAAAACCCTCGAGTCCGAGGGCATCGAGGTCGAGCGCGACCTCCCCGAGCCAGGCCGCCGCGTCGATCGGCGCGTCGCCTTCCGGGCGGACGAGGACGAGGCCGCTCTGCTCCGCGCAGGGAAGCGGCCGAAGGCCGAGCGCGATGGGGTTCGCCTCGCCGTCGTGCCGATCGATCCCGTTGCCTGCACCGCCTGCACCGCTCGCGTCTCCCGCGCCGCCTGCTCCGCCCTGGCCACCGAGCGGCCGGGCTGCGAGCGTGCCCGACAGATCGTAGGTCCAGGCATGGAAGGGACAGCGCAGCCGCCCTCCATCGACGCGGCCGCGGCCTTCGGCGATCGGCGCTCCGCGATGGCGACAGACGTTCAGGAACGCCCGCACGCGGCGGTCCGCGCCCCGCACGAGCAGGATCGGAACGCCGCCGGATTCGATCGCGCGGAAATCGCCCGGCTCCGGCAGCTCGCAGGCGAGGGCGGCGGCGATCGGCTGGGCGCGGAACAGGCCGAAGCGCTCGCGCTCCCAATGCTCGGTGCTCGTATGCTGCGTGGGCGGGAGGCGGAGCGGCTGCGGCGCTTCGTCGGTCGTGCCGGCCTCGAGATGCGCGAGCATCCGACGGATCAGGGCGAGCTCCGCGCGGCGCTGCACGATTCGACTCCTCCGCGTTCCCGCGCATTCGTTCATGCCCGGCGCGCTGCTCGTCGGGGCCGACCCGGCCCGATGCGCGCCGGCGGCGCCGGGCGCCAGGTGACCGGCCCAGGATGGCACGCGCGGCGCCGAGACGCCGACCCCCGACCGGCGGTTTCTCTCGGAGTCGACGCGGTGGCTCTCGTCGCCGATCATCGCGCGCGCAGTCCGGGCTTCGGGAGGTCGAGATGGATTTCGGGGATCGCGGTTCGAGAGCTTTCGTCCGGCGCGCAATCGCGCTCCTCGCGCTGCTCGCGGGGTTCGGATCGGCGATGGGCTGTGCCTCGAGGTCGCCGGCCCGGCAGGAATTCGTCGAGCTCCGGACGCGGAACTTTCAGCTGACGAGCAGCCTGTCGACCGAGGCGACGCTCGAGTTCGCGCGCCGACTGGAGTTCTTCCACGCCGGCGTCCTCTCGCTGCTCGGCCTCGAAGACGCCCCGCCGCCGGCGATCCCGACGCAGGTCCTGCTCTTCGACGATCGCAGCCCGGCACGGCCTTTCGCCGTGGAGAACGAGGCGGCCTATCTGCTCGACGAAGTGGCGGCGCCGATCCTGGTCTTTCGCGGTGCGCGCGATTTCTCGGCGCGCGCGACGCCCGAGCTGCGTCATCGCCATGCGCACCGTGTCCTGCGCGATCATGCGGGCGCGGCGCTTCCGCTCTGGTACGAAGAGGGCGCCGCCCAGCTCGCGCGCACGATCGAAGATCTCGAGGCGGGCGTGCGGATCGGGCGCAGGGATGCGCAGCTACAGGCGAGGGTGCTCGACTGGCGACGGGAGGATCTGCTCTCCGTGCTCCAGACGAGCGACGTCTCCGACAGGACCCGGCTCCAGCGCGAGACCTTCGAGGCCGAGGTCTGGGCGATCGCGCATACGCTCGAGTTCTCGCAGCCCAGCCCCGGCCCCGGCCGCGGCTCGCTGCTCGACGCCTATCGCAAAGCGCTCGGCACGCGCGAGGCCGCCGTTCGGGAGAACGCGATCGAGGCGACCGGGCTCTCGAAGTCGGCCCTCGCGGACCAGGTGATCCGCCATCTCGAGTCGCGCAAATCGGCCGTCCGGATCCTCGAGCCGAGGGGCTGGGATCCGCGCCGGATCACGATTCGGCCGCTCTCGCGCGCCGAATCGCGCGCGCGTCTCGCCGAGCTCGCGCTCGCGATCGACCGCCCCGAGCTGGCGGCCGAGCATTTCGAGCTCGCTCTCGACGCGGATCCCGAGCTGCGCAGCGCACGCATCGGCCTCGCCCGGGCGGCGGCAATCCAGGGCGAGGCCGTCGAGCCGGACGAATTCTTCGGCGCCCTGGCGCTGCCCACGGATGCGCCGTCCGAGCTGAAGCTCGCCGCGGGCGACGCCGCCCGTGCCCTCGCGACGGCGACCGCCGATCCGGCGCTCCGGAGCCGAGCCCTCGCCTTCGCCCGAGAACGTTATGCAGCCGTTCTCGCGGAGGAGGATTCCGCCGCCGCCCCGGCCGCCGCGATCGGCGCGCGCATGGGGATGGCGCTCTGCCATCTCGAGGTCGAGGGCGAGTCCCCGGCCGAAAGCATCGAATGGCTCGAGGCCGTGCGCGCGGCTCGCCCAGGCTCGCTCGCCCTCGAGCTCCGCCTCGCCGAGGCCGAGGCCCGGACCGGCGCCACCCGCTCCGCCGAGCTGCGTGCCCGGAGCGTTCTCTCCCGCACCCACGCCCAATCCCTCGCCCGCTCCGCCCAAACCCTGCTCGACCAGATCCAGAACGGCCCCACCCCCCGTTAGTCGCCGGCAGAGGCCCCCCTCGAAAAAGTGCAGGACGTGCAGCGATCATTCCCCGCCAGCGCCCGGGTGTCCCGG